>CAYFFE010000105.1:0-12809 GCA_964342265.1 uncultured Cellvibrionaceae bacterium
TTTATTGGCTTGGCGCTGATTATCATCTACTGCTTTGATCGCATTCACTGGTTTCGCAAACCCGCATCAATGGCGGCCACAGAAACCCCCGCCTCCGCGCCTATTCGCAGAGATACTGCCTCTGCCATTCTAATTTGCTTTGTGGCGTTTTTGCTGGGGGCGCTGGTGTCGGGCTTGTCTGAGAATGCCATGAATTGGCTCTACCCGGTAAAAGCATTGGCCGGCGGCCTAGCGGTTGTCTACCTTTGGCGCGCGCTCGATATCAGCCCGCCGTTGCATGTGGCCGAGTCCATCGGCTACGGCTTGCTGGTGTTATTACTGTGGGTGTTGATGATTCCCGCCGATGCTGAGTTTAACGCCTCGCTCAGTGCGGAATTGGCCGCAGCGGGCATGGGCTTGCAGATTCTCTGGATTGCCATTCGCGTGGTCGGCTCTGTGGCGGTTGCGCCGATTATCGAGGAGCTGGTGTTTCGCTCTTATTTATTCTCGCGCATATCGGGCCAGCCCATCGAACACCATCGCCCCATGGCGTTTCATCTACTAGCCATTGTGGTCTCTTCCATTGCCTTTGGTGCCATTCACAATCAATGGCTGGCCGGCACCGCCGCCGGCGTGGTGTACGCCATCGCTCGCTACCGTGGCAATTTAGCATCCGCCATTGTGGCTCACACCACCACCAATGCCTGCTTGTGCGTTTACGCCATCGGCTTTAGCGAGTGGTCTTACTTGTAAAAGCGCAGACTGGCGTCGCATTCGTGTGGGCTTATCTTCTATAATTGCCGCTTTTGTCACAGCCGATTAGCCAACAGGATTACCCTAATCCATGAACGAACACTATCAGCCTGCCGCTGTTGAGGCCGAGGCCCAAGATTATTGGGTCAACCATAAAACGTTTGCCGTTAAAGCCGACACCCGTAAAGAAAAATTTTACTGCTTGGCAATGTTTCCCTACCCCAGCGGCAAACTGCACATGGGCCATGTGCGCAACTACACTATCACCGATGTGATTGCCCGTTATCAACGCATGCAGGGTAAAAACGTGCTGCACCCAATGGGTTGGGATGCATTTGGATTGCCCGCCGAAAACGCCGCCATTCAAAACAAAACCGCGCCGGCCAAATGGACTCACGCCAACATCGATTACATGAAAAACCAGCTTAAAAGCCTGGGCTTTGGCATTGATTGGCAGCGCGAGCTGGCTACTTGCAACAGCGATTATTATCGCTGGGAGCAGTGGTTTTTTACTCGCCTATACGAGAAAGGCTTGGTTTACAAAAAAATGGCCACGGTTAATTGGGACCCTGTCGACCAAACCGTACTGGCCAACGAGCAAGTCATCGATGGTCGCGGCTGGCGCTCCGGCGCGTTGGTTGAGCGCAAAGAAATTCCCCAGTGGTTTATCAAAATTACCGACTACGCTCAGGAATTGTTAGACAGCCTAGACAAACTACCGCACTGGCCCGAGCAGGTAAAAACCATGCAGCGCAATTGGATTGGTCGATCCAAAGGCGTAGAGATGGTATTCGATTTAGAACAAGCCATCGCCGGCAGCAGCGAATTTACCGTGTACACTACCCGGCCAGATACCATCATGGGCGTGACTTACGTCAGCCTGGCCGCCGAGCACCCCATCGCCTTGGAATTAGCCAAAGCCAATCCCGCTCTGGCCGAATTTATCGCCGACTGCAAAAAGCAGAGCGTGGCCGAGGCCGACATGGCGGCTATGGAGAAAAAAGGCATGGCCGCCGGCATTAACGCCAAACACCCCATTACCGGCGAGCCGGTTCCCGTGTGGGTGGCCAACTACGTGTTGATGGATTACGGCTCTGGTGCGGTCATGGCCGTACCGGCCCACGATCAGCGCGATTACGAATTCGCCCAGCAATACAACTTGCCCATCAAACAAGTCATTGATGCCGAAGGCGACTTATCCCAGGCTGCCATCGTCGAAAAAGGCAAGTTAATTAACTCGGGCGAGGCCTACAGCCAGTTCGATGGCTTAAAATTCTCCGAGGCCTTTAAAGCCATTAGTCAACATCTGCACGACAACGGCAAAGGCCGCGTGCAGGTGAACTACCGATTGCGCGACTGGGGCGTGTCTCGCCAGCGCTACTGGGGCTGCCCGATTCCCATGCTAAATTTGGCAGACGGTACCGAAATCCCCGTACCCGCCGAAAAATTACCCGTGCTCTTGCCCGAAGACGTAGAAATGGACGGCGTAAACTCGCCCATAAAATCCGACCCCAACTGGCGCAAAGCCGAGCCTGTTAACGGCGTTGCCGCCGAGCACGAAACCGACACCTTCGATACCTTTATGGAATCGAGCTGGTACTACGCGCGTTTTACCTGCCCCGAGTTTGCCGACAGCATGTTAGACAAACAAGCCGCCGATTATTGGCTGCCAGTGGATCAGTACGTAGGCGGTATCGAGCACGCAATTTTGCACTTGTTGTACGCCCGCTTCTTCCACAAATTAATGCGCGACGAGAATTTAGTGAGCAGCGACGAGCCTTTCGAGCGCTTGCTGTGCCAAGGCATGGTGTTGGCAGAATCCTTCTTTAAAGACAACGACGACGGCTCCAAAACCTGGTTTAACCCCGCCGAAGTCACCTTAGAAAAAGACGACAAAGGCAAAATTATCGCCGCCAGTCACCCGGATGCCGGCGACTTGCAACTTGGCGGCACCACTAAGATGTCGAAGTCGAAAAACAACGGCGTCGACCCGCAATCGGCCGTAGAAGAATACGGTGCCGATACCGTGCGCTTGTTTACCATGTTCGCCGCGCCGCCCGAACAAACCCTGGAGTGGCACGACTCCGGAGTAGAAGGAGCTCACCGCTTTTTGCGCCGCCTTTGGAAAACCGTGCACGGGCACATCGAAGCCGGTACGCCGGGCGAGCTTGCCGTCGACGCCTTGGACGGCGAACAAAAACAATTGCGCCGCAAGACTCACGAAACCATCGTAAAAGTCAGCGACGACTATCAACAGCGGCTTACCTTTAACACCGCCATTGCCGCAGTGATGGAATTACTGAACGAAGTCACCAAATTGGCCGACCGCGCCAATCCAGAAGGCTTAGCGGTGGAGCGCGAATCGCTCAACGCCATGGTGTTGTTGCTCTCGCCGGTGGTACCGCACATTTGCCACAGCTTGTGGCGTGCGCTTGGCCACACTTCCAATCTTGTCGATGAAACCTGGCCGGTTGCCGATGAAGCCGCTCTGGTTAAAGATACCCTGGTATACCCTGTACAGGTGAACGGTAAAATTCGTGCGCAACTGGAAGTGGCGGCCAGCACAGAAGCCGACGAGATTTTGGCCATGGCCAAAGCCGAGGCCAATGTGGCTAAATTTTTAGAAGGCAAAGAAATCAAAATGTCGAAAGTGATCCCCGGCAAATTGGTTACCTTTGCGGTAAAATAACGGAATAAATGTGAGCGCTCACACACCCCATAAAGCTCTTATTCAAGCACTCATTGTAATCTCGATACTGCTAATGAGCGCCTGTGGCTGGCACTTACGCGGGCAGGTTGATCTACCGGAAGATCAGCGTTCGGTGCATTTGGCCATCAGCAACAATGCCCGCGAGCTGAGGCACGAACTGGAGCGAGCCTTTACCCTTAACGGTGTAGAGCTAACCAGCGCCGACCAAGCCGCGCTGTTGGTCTCGGTAAGCCAACTAACCGAAGACCGCCGGGTTTCCAGCTTGGGCACCGATGCCGTGGCCGACAGTGTGAGCTTGAGCCTGCTGGTTACCTACTCGGTGGCCGATCGCGATGGCAAAGTAATAATCCCTCGTGGCCCGGCACGGGTGGGCCGCAGCTTTACTTACGATCGCGACAACGTAACGGCTAAATCCTTAGAAGAGCAAACCATCCGCCGGGAAATTCAACAGGAATTGGCACAGCAAATTTTGCGCAACATCCGCTACTCGCTTAACAAACAACCGGCAATACCCGCCACGAACGCCAGTGAATAAACTCCGCCCAGAACAACTGGCCAACCAATCGAGTAAGCCGCTGGCCCCGGTTTACATCATCAGCGGCGACGAACCGCTGGTAGTGCAGGAATCCTGCGATTGGCTGCGCCAAACAGCAACCTCGCAAGGCTATACCGAACGCGAGCGCTATTACACCGACGCCAACATCGACTGGCAACAAATACTGGCGGGTGCGGCCAATATGTCGCTGTTTGCCGAGCGCAAACTCATCGAGATACATTTTCACAAAGCCAAACAAACCGACGAGGCAAACAAAGCGTTGGTGTCGTACGCAGAAACTCTACCCGATGACACCGTGCTGTTAATCTCCGCCCCCAAACTCGACGGCAACGCGCAAAAAGCCAAATGGTTTAAGGCCTTCGATAAAGTGGCTACCTTTGTGCAAATTTGGCCGGTAACCGCCGACGCCCTGCCCCGCTGGATTGATCAACGATTGCGGCAAGCCCAATTGCGCGCCTCATCCGAAGCCATCGAAATTTTAGCAGCCAAAGTGGAAGGCAATTTATTGGCCGCCAGCCAAGAAATAAAAAAACTGCAATTATTAGCCGGCAACGACCAACTCATCGAAGCCGAAACCATGGCCTCCCTGGTGGGCGACAGCGCTCGTTACGATGTATTTGGCTTAGCCGATAAAGCCCTAAAAGGCGAAACCCAATCGGCCATAAAAACCCTCAATGGACTGCAAGGCGAAGGCTCCGATGCCGTAATCATTCTCTGGGCACTGGCTCGAGAAATTCGCACCCTGGCAAGTTGCCACGAACTCATGGCCGAAGGCCGAGGCCCGGACCAAGCCATGGCGCAACTGCGCGTGTGGGACAAACGCAAACCCATCGTGCGCCATGCGTTAGCCAGAATATCCGCCAAACACGCTCACCACCTCATTCGCAAAGCCAACGGCATCGACCAAGCCATAAAAGGCCAACGCCGAGTCGACGCCTGGGCAGAATTAAAAGATTTAGTGCTGCATTTATCTGGCGTAGTGAGCTTGCCACCGCGGTTGGATTTATTGGGATTGGAGAATCGGTAGGGTTTTGGGGCAATGTTTAAAAAAGTTATCAAAAATTCGGATGACAATTTTTAACACAGTTTCGGATAACAAGTGCAATCGGCATTTACTGCTCGCAAAATTTTTTACTTGTACGCACCTGACCTAGCGCGGAATTAATACAGAACTTAGAAAATAAGTTTTCTAGCTGCGTTAGTTTTTATACAGTTAAGAGCAGTATTTATTTAATTTATTCACAACTTCCTTGTACAGTCGTTAGCCATTGTTTGCGCAGCAATTGCGCTTTAACTCGCAAACAACCAAACATCAGCGCCAACCTAGCCATAATTCATAGCTCTCCTCCTGACGATCAACAGACACCATGATAATCCAAGGTTATCTATTTATTGATTACTGCGTATTGCTCTAAGACTACGAGTCCTCATACACAACCAAAACTCTGAACCTGACGCAAGCGGTTACTCTCGTTTCGTATAAGTCGCCACGCCGCACCAAGTAACCAGGACTGTGAGCTAATAAAATTACAGTAACAGAACACATATTTAACTGCGAATAGAAACTGTGTAATTGCTTGTACAGCCAACTGATTGGTTTTGGTGAAAGCTGAAGGAATCTAAACAAAATCAATTTATACTTAACCGTTGTAAAAGTTATAAAATGGCTGAAAATTTGGTCGAGCATTGGTATTCTTCCAATCAAAAGTACAACCATCGCTTGGGAAGCTCTCTAACAGGCACTTTGTATTCATTGTCATAGTTTATCAAAGTGCGGCTTATGGACTATCTACGGGGCGCTCCAATCAAAAAGAAAGCACGGAGTTAAATTTAAATGAAAAAATACTTAGCATTATTAACGATCCTACTATCTGGCTGCAGTACGTTGGAACCATACAATGTAGGGGGTTACAAGGAAGAGGAGTTAGTGAATATATTTGGATATTACAAAAAAAACATATTCTCTAAAGAGTTTAATACAAGAATAAGAACAGTATCTCTTTTAGACGGCACTCCGATCATAGAAACAGACTTCTTTAATGGGCCTCATGACTCAGTAGTTTTACAACCTGATTCCTACATCATCGAAGTCATTTGCTTTCGCAGCCAACTATCAGCCACACCTCAAGTTCAAGTTGAGATTACCGCGGGCAAATACTATGAAGTTTATTGTTCGACCGAAAAAGGGAAGAATATTTTTGGTTTTACAATAGATGCTTTTGCTCACGCCCATATTAGAGAAATTGATAAAGACGCCAAAATTGCTGAACTAGAAAAATCAAAGTTGCGACGACCACGGCACTGAGTTTTAACTTTACCAAGCCGACCCCAAAAGCCGGAGATTCTCTAACAGCTCAATTATACAAAATCGAATCCAAAACACCTCAAACCAATACAGTGTTGCGATCCAATTAAATATTTGGATGCCTTTCCATCTTCACGAAGCCTGGTCTTCACGGAATTAATAGCTAGTTATAAATACAAAATCCGCCGCTAAATGTGGCGGATTTTTCTGTGGATAAATTAATTTTTTTACTTACTAAACACATAAACCACCTCGCCGACGATGTTGGCATCAGGCACGTAACCCCAGTATCGACTGTCGGCGGAGTTGTCGCGGTTATCACCCATAAAGAAATATTGATTTTCTGGAACTAGATAACTCTGATTTTGAGGGTGAGAGCTTCCCTTAGGCTTGATGAACTTTACCTGGTAGGATTGGTTTGCTAACACCTCTTCAAACACCTGGCTATCGTCGGTTGTATTTAACAAAACTTTCTCTCCGTTTACCGAGTAGGTTTTGCCATCAAAAACTATCGTATCGCCCGGCAAACCGATTAATCTTTTAACGAAGTGTTGTTTTCTGTGGGGTGGGTAAAATACATAAACTTTGCCTCTTTCCATCTTCTGGGGAGCAACTGCCCTGCTATACACATCAACTCCAAACGTACCGTAGGTTGAATATCCAAGCTTTTTAACGACCATATAATCACCCACATTTAAGGTGGGTGCCATGGATTGTGCTAGCATACTAAAAGGCTCAAACAACACAGACCGAAAACTAAAAATTAAAACAAATAAGCTAACGAAAAAAACAGGCGGTAACCACCATTTGGCGTACCATCGCCGAATGGAATCCAGAGAATAATGTTTTGCTAGCCAAGAGGCATGAGCTGGGCATATCACTAAGAAAAGCAAGCCAAAATGGCTATTGGCTTGCCAGTCGATTATGACAACAATGTTGGTGACAATAAAATACAGCCAAAAAAGCCGAGGCTTGTTGATATATAAAAAGCTAAACGCATTAAAAAAATAGCTCCAAAACCCCGGCAATCCAAGGATTTGGTTTCCAAGTATGTTCCATGTTGCTGCCTAGTTAATCTAGAAGAATGTAAATGCCCTTTTAAATCCTCAATCCCTGCCCCGCATCAAGCTTAAATCCCGTTACAAGGTTGTTTCTCAAGGGTTCCCTAATCACATACAAAGTCTGCCGAATAGAGTTACCCACAGCACCAAACGCCTATTCAGCCAGCTAGCCAAGCGTGGGAGCAATGAGCACGAAGCCGAAAATCGCCCAATCGTTGATAATATGCGCTCCCGTCGAGACCCAAATGTTTTTCGTTTTAACATAAGCTAGCGACAATACGAGGCGAGCACTTCCAATAACCACTAAGCATTGTACTAGGTTCCAATTGTAGGTTGGCAGATGAACCAAGCCGAATAAAATCGACGATAGAATCCAAGCGACTAGTACCGAGTTAATGCGGGACATCCCTAGCCGGGCGTGAGCAACATACAGCACGGCGAGGAACGGCAGTATCGTCAAGACTTCTTCGCCAAACAGCTGAGGAATAGTCCGTAAAAAGAAAAATTCTCTTTGCGAAAGGCTCTGTTCGGGTAGAGCATTGATGGCAGCGTTGGCTTCCGCACCAAACAATTGTATTACCAACACCCCTATGGTGATCGTGACAACCAAATTAAGTAATGCAAAGCCCAGCATCCAACCAATATCCGCTACACTTATACGGCGAAAAAGGCTGCGCCAATGCGGACCAGTAACGAAAGCCAAAAATAAAAGCGGAATAACTGGGAAGAGCAAGGCACGTATTAAAACGCCCACGTCACTGGTAAGTACCGGCACATTGACAGTCAGGCAAGCAAAACCCAGCGCAACAGCCACAAGTATTCCTAGCCATTGCTTAATAGACAAAATAGCAGGTTGCCCATTATAAAATGGAAAATCATCGCCCGGCCTTTCTAGCCATAGAATACGTTTTGTGTTTTGTATGTCGTTACTATCTGCCACGGTAGTCATTACCTCACCAAGTAGTTATGCACTTTTCTTTAGGGAGATAGAACTCTGCATTTAGGCAAAGAAGTCATCGCCCAGATTGACCTGTTCGCGGATCTGTAAGTTCAGCTATTTCTTTATTTTCACAGCCATCTCTCAAAAAAATCAGGAGAGAAGCTTGTCCTCAATCTACCCCTGTCCGGCGGCTCATCTCGTTTAACGGTAACAATATTTACGATGACTTGTCATACTTAAGAGTATGCAACTGATCTTTGTAAAAATAATGTACGCCGAATGCCATTCCACCAGCTTTAGCTTCAGCTTTTGGATCACCCGGAACTCTTACAGTAATACTCGCGTTATCTTCTGAGAGTATTTGAGAATTTTTATAGGCTAGAATGGTTGGGTTTGTTATCCCAGCGATATTGCCACCTACCATATATAAGCTACCAACCGTTGCTTTAGAAAAATTGCTGCCATACTGCTGTTTAATGTCTTTTTCAATAATGGACAACAATAACTTCGAGCCCTGATGAATATCTTTAGAGACGCGTCTCATCAACTCCGGGCTTGGATTAGCAATATCTTTACTCGGAATCGTTGTTGGCAAATGGAAATAATATCGATTTATCCAATCATCTTTTTCCAGTTGATAGCTTATAGAAAGCCGGTACACATCATCAAAACATTCTTCAATGAACATAAGCGGAAACAACTGATATCCATCGTCTCCTTGCGAAAGAGTTGGATACTCACTTAAGGTCTCATCAGTGATTTCGAACACGTCCAAGCTATGATAATGCTTTTCTAATTTCTCCGCGACATGTCCCTTATGCGCATCCACAATCGCATCCGTAACAAAAGGTACTGGCACCAACAAACCAACTGCAAATTCCGCCGCTTGATCCGCATGGACGAATATAAGCTGTGTTTCTTGGAATCGTGACGCCCCCTTCGGAAGAACCGCAGGAAATGTGTCCATTAGTTGAATTCTGTTACTTAACATCGGTGGCGCCGATGGAGATTGAATAGAAACACAGCCATTTAATGCCGCCAGAAAGATAACTAGCATGACAGCTCGAATTATCACAGTCAGCCTCCTAATAATGTAGTAAGTGTATAGAGAAAAATTAAAATATCGTTAAGGAACTTAACATAGCACTTGATAGCGATAGCATCCAACCAAAAATTCAACCCACATCAGTTCTTGTACTTCCAAAGTAAGCTTTATGAACCAAGACCACTAATAACTTGTGGGTTTAGGTTTAGACTTGATCCGGTGGCAACTGGTTTAGCAGTACTTGCGTGCGGCAATAATTTTTCACCGAACTGAGCCGCCGAACCCGCTTTACTTAAGCGGAACCGGCTACTCATTGTCGCCAGACGCATTTCTTGGTTTTTCGTATGACACAGGCGATAAATTACCGTAACTTTTACAACGCACGTCATGGTAACAACGCATATATTGAGCCATCTGTCTTTATTTAATTCTATACAGCCTGAGCATTTTCCCAAAGCCAATTATGTTTAAGATTATCAATGAATCATTTAGCAATGGCATTATCCCAGCAAGCGGCTGACGTCGGTTTTGGCCTTGGATTAAGGTATTGCTTAAAAAATCCAATTTTATTCTTTTTCTTAAGACTCTTTGGGATACTGTTTGTATGTGCAGTTTTGACTAATGATGCCCCCTCCATCGGTGATTAGTGTTGTCCCCTGTTAAATTGCCAGCTGCTATTAGACCACTACGAGAACGGACGAACCGGTTGTTCGGTGGCGTTTTAGCCGCACCTAAACGTGGCAAATGATGTAGTCGCAATGCTCAGCGAACTGGACACTCTTCTTTTATTTATTGTCAAGCCTCGGCTTTACCATCCTAAGAAACGACTCAAGGCCGATATATAAACCCAACAACACAAAACTGTATATTTCTTTTGGCCAAACTCCACCGAAGTCTTGTTCAATTAGAAGATTTTTTGTCGCTACCAAGATTAGTAGTGTAAAACGCAACGAGCGGTAAACTTCAGGGCCTACTCCCCTACTCGTAATTTGCCGTATTTTCCATAGAGCGAAAATATGCCATGGTAGTAAGCACAAACACTTTACGGCTGAATAATGATCAAAAAGAGCAAATCATGAAGAACAAAGGGTACCTATTCATTTTATTGCTAAGCTCGCAGCTAATGGCTGCGGAAAAGTCGATTGAAACTGTTGAGGTGGAAGGACGACAGATTAACTTAGTCGGCGAGGCCATTTCGGCCTCGCAGGGCATTGTTGGCCAAAAAGAAATTGAATTGCGGCCAATCTTGCGCACTGGCGAAGTGTTAGAGCTAGTACCCGGTTTGGTGGTAACGCAGCACAGCGGGACGGGCAAGGCCAATCAATATTTTTTGCGTGGATTTAATCTCGACCACGGAACTGATTTTGCCACCAGTGTGGACGGCATGCCCGTAAACATGAGAACCCATGGCCACGGCCAAGGTTACACCGATTTAAACTTTTTAATTCCAGAAACGGTGGCTCAATTAGCCTATAAAAAAGGCGCCTATTACGCCGATGTGGGCGACTTTAGCGGTGCGGGTAGCGCGCAAATTACCACCGCTAAGTCGTTCAATAAAAATACTACGGAAGCATCTTTGGGGGAAGATAATTTTTCGCGCTTACTGTTATTAAATAGCACACCAGTAGCAAGCGGAGAAAGTCTCTTTGCGTTGGAGCTGAATCGTTACGATGGACCCTGGCAAGACATAGAAGAAGATATTCGAAAAACAAACGTGCTATTAAAACACACTGTGTCAATCAATGAAGGCCAATTAAGTTTGGCGCTTATGGCCTACGACAACCGCTGGAATAGCGCCGATCAGATCCCATTGCGTGCCGTCGAGCAAGGCATCATAAGTGACCTTGGCTCGCTCGACCAAACCGTGGGCGGAGAGTCTAGCCGCTACAGTGTTAGTGCCGATTGGCAGCAAGGTAACTGGCAGCTCGCCGCTTATGCCATTAAATACCAATTAAATTTATGGTCTAACTTTACCTATTTTCTCGATGATGCCGACAATGGCGATCAGTTTGAACAGGTCGATGATCGCATAATTTACGGCGGTCAATTGAGCTATTCGAGCGAAGGAAAATTATCCAACAAGGCAATGAGCAACCATTTTGGTGGCGAGCTTCGAATAGACGACATAGACGAGGTGGGTCTTTACCGCACCCGTGAGCGACAACGACTCGGCACCGTTAGAAGCGACAGCGTAACCGAATCGAGCTTGGGCGTGTATTGGGAAAATCGCATCGAATGGACTGATAATTTCCGCAGCGTGCTGGGCGCTCGCTACGACCTGTTCGATTTCGACGTAGCGAACAATGCCGATATTAATTTTCATGGAGTTGAATTAAGCGAAAACAGCGGCAACAGCAGCGATTCACTCGTCTCACTCAAAGGCAGCTTAATCTATAACTTTGCCAATGGCTGGGAAGCCTATGGTTCCGCCGGTCAAGGCTTTCATTCTAACGATGCAGGGGCACAACCATTCGATTAGACCCGGTTACGGGAGAGTCTGTTGAAGCGGTCGATCCACTGGTGCGCTCACTGGGATACGAACTTGGAGCAAGAGGATTTATCAGCGATCGTATAAATACGTCGCTTTCGATTTGGGCGCTTGATCTGGATAGTGAATTGCTATTCGTGGGGGATGCGGGCAACACCGAAGCCAGCCGCGCGTCCAGTAGGAGCGGATTGGAGATAACCACCTATTACCATTTAAATGAGCATTGGAGCTTAGACGTTGAATATGCATACACTAATGCGGAGTTTAGTGATTCCTCTCCTGAGGGAGATGATATTCCCGGTGCAATTGAACAAGTAGTACAAGCAGGTATAAATGCCGATTTTAGTCGTGGTTTTTTTGGTAGTTTGCGCGTTCGATATTTTGGAGAACGTCCGTTGATAGAAGACGGATCGATAACCTCAGAGCCGACCACGGTCTGGAATTTACGCGCTGGCTATCGCCATAAAAATTGGCGAATTAGAGCAGATATTTTAAATCTTACCGACAGTAACGACCACGATATTGATTACTTTTATGCTTCTCGGTTAAGTACAGAGCCCGTTGGCTCGGAGACCGAAGACATTCACTTTCATGTATTGGAACCGCGCACCATTAGAGTTTCGGCAACCTATCAGTTTTAAAATTATAAATTTACTTTGCCCGAGGCATAATAAACAAGTCGCTAAAATCTTTAAGCATTTTTTTATCGATAAAAATAGATAAGCCAAAAGAACGTGGCTTATCCAATTCCATAACACCTTTCGGTTGACCCAGAAGTTTGTTCTGCACAAGGACAGACTACTGGGACTGCTAAGTCTGCATACACGCGATCACGACGATAACGTACAAACGATACAAACAAATTCCAACTGTTAGTTTACGCATCGGATAACACTGCCTTCACCTACACAAATTACTTACTAGGGCCTGTTAACACTAATAAGCCTGTCAGCAATCAGTGAAAAGTTGATA
>CAYFFE010000106.1:0-12636 GCA_964342265.1 uncultured Cellvibrionaceae bacterium
ATTTTCAATTACCGCACGGCGATTAACTCAGGGATGAGTTAATCAGAGTATCCTATAAAAAATTAAAAAAATAGCGCATGAAATTCTTTCGCTACTGGGTGGAAAACACCTTTAACATCACCATCGGCGAGCAAGTCGAAGCCATTAAATTACTCGTGGGTTCGAATATTTCCGAGCAAGACGCCGAACGGCAAGCCCAGCAGCGCGCCCAACTGATTGAGCAACGCATTGCCCAAGGCGAATTGCCTGACGCCTACGAAGTTGCCATTAAAGAACACGTTGAAAAAATTATCGACGACAACAATATCATCACTGTGTGCCGCTACGGGGCGAAAATACTCAACACCACGCAATACACAATTTTCGATTTAGATCACTACCCGGTGGATTTTTTTGATTTCGTAAAACCCGTTCGCAAGCTGCCCACCAAAGAGCGTATTGTCGCCAAGTTTTTACAGCGACTAAAACGTTACCCGGAGCTTGGCAAAGATTTTCGCATTTACGAAACCACCAAAGGCATTCGCGTGATTGGCAAACAATATTTAGAGCCCACCGAAAAGAACAACCAACGTCTGTTGCAAAAATTAAACGTCGATTGGCTGTACACCATTCTCTCGCAAAAACAAAACTGCTACCGCGCCAGAATCACCCCCAAACCCTACCGCTTGCGCATTCCCACCATTAAAATCCGCTCGCCACTGGTGTGCCAAACCAACGCGTACCAACAGTGGACAAAGCTCTACCAAAACGCGTCTGAGCGCTATTCGGTCGTTAAACTTGTTCAAATCGTAGGAAATGATTTTAGTCACGAACCCATTATTCAATTGCACGACCAGCATTGTCGTGAAGCGTTGCGCGGTACTTTGGCTTAGGCTTCGCTTTAATTTAAGATCAACGCGCCCGTTGTAGTTAATCACGGGAATGATTAACGCTGCTTAGCAAATAGTCTTCAAATAAACTCACTTTCGCGGGCAAAAACTCCCGACTGTGCCTTACCAACCAAATGCTCGATTTTTGATCTTGAGTGTTCGCCACCACTTGCCATTGGGGCAATAATTGCACTAACAAACCACGGCGTAAATCCTCGGCCACCAACCAATCGGCCATCGGTGCAATACCCAAACCATCGCGGGCGCACACTCGAATAGCCGTTGGGTTGGACGATAAAATAGCCGCGTTAACCGATACGCTTTCTGTTGTGGAGTCGCGAACAAACCACCAATGCCGCTTAAAATTCGACAGAGTGTAGTTAATCAGCGAATGATGATTTAAATCACTGGGATAATCGATGTTAGCGGCTGAACGCAAATACTCCGGGCTCGCCACCAAATAATATTCAACATCGCACAGGCGCTTACACACCAACGCGGAGTCTGCCAATTCTCCATGGCGAATGGCCAGATCGATTCCTTCACCAACAATATCCACCACCGAATCGGACAAGAGCAGCTCGATGGTGATTTCTGGGTATTTTGCTCGGAATGTTTTCAGCAGCGGCGCAATAACCACGTTGCCAAAGGCCACCGAAGCCGACACGCGTAAATGGCCGGAAGGTTGCAATCGGGTTTTTAGTACGGCGTCTTTGGCCGCGTTTAATTCCTCCACGGCGGGCGATACTTTCTGCAGGAATATTTCACCGGCTTCGGTTAATGCCATGATGCGTGTGGAGCGGTTGAGTAATCGCACACCCAGCTCTTCTTCTAAATTGTGCACGGCCCGCGATATAGACGACGGAGCCACGCCCCTCTCTCTCGCCACCGGCGCAAAACCCCCGGCTCGAATAACGGCCAGAAAAATTTCGATATTGGATAACTGCATGGATTGAACCTGATATTGGCTGGGCTTGCTGCGGAGGGTTGCAGCTTTCCACATTCGTGCAGTTTACGCAACAGTAAAGTGCTTTACGCATAGTTTATTCGATCTTTTGCGCCCTGCATACTGCCGTTATCGGTGATTTCCATCTTTTCGCAACAGGTCGCCTGTTACTTCAACTGATTTTTTGCAGGAGCACACTATGAACATTGCATTTTTGGGCCTAGGCGCCATGGGCTCGCGCATGGCGCGTCACCTTATTAACAGCGACCACACCGTCACCCTTTGGAATCGCTCAACAGCCGCCACTCTGGAATTTCTCGATAGCTCCGCCACCGTCGCGGCCTCGCCCGAACAAGCGGTGGCCGAGGCCGATGTGGTTTTCTGCATGGTACGTGATGACACGGCCTCCCGAGACGTTTGGTTGTCGCGCTACGGCGGTGCATTAGCGGCCATGAAAACCACTGCCATCGGCGTTGAATGCTCGACTTTATCGGTGCCCTACGTGCGAGAGTTGGGCGAAGCCTTTGCCGCCCAAGGCAAGGCTTTTTTAGAAGCGCCGCTAGCGGGATCGCGCCCACAGGCCGAGCAGCAGCAATTAATTTTTCTCGCCGGCGGCGAGCCGACAACACTGGCAACCGTGCAACCTCTGCTGTTAACCATGGGCGCGAATGTGCACCATGCAGGATCGATCGGCTCGGGTGCCACAGTTAAATTAATGGTCAACGCTTTACTCGGTACTCAGTTGGCGCTTATGGGGGAATTAATCGGTTTTGCCGCCCAAGCCGATGTTGACCCAGAAGTTGCCGTCAAGATCGTCAGTGCCACGCCAGTGTGTAGCCCGGCATTAAAAGTCTCTGCGGCGGCCATGCTCAACGGCCAGTTTGCACCGGCGTTTCCCATCGATTTGGTGGCCAAAGATTTTTCTTTGTTAATGCAATCGCAAAACACACAACCCCTACCGCTTAGCCAAAGCACACAGACTATTTATCAAGCGGCCGTTAAAGAGGGTTTTGGCCAAGACAACATTACCGGCATTGTTCAGCGCTACTGGCCCAAAGCAGAGCAATAAAAGTTAACCACCAAAAACACGGCACTATTTAATTCAGGGGAAAGCTAGGTTAATTCAGGGGAAAGCTAGGTTAATTCAGGGGAAAGTTATGTTAATTCAGGAGAAAATTATGAACACGATTTACAAAAAATTAAGCCTTATGGTACTGCTGGGCAGTGCTTCAATCACTCACGCCGAGCTCAAACCTTATACACTTGATTTAGGCCACGCGTATGTGGGCTGGGAAACAGAGCACCTGGGGCTATCCAGTACTCGCGGACGATTTGACGACTTCGACGGAGAGTTTTTAATTGATGATAAGCACTGGGAAAAATCCAAGATACAGTTTACGGTAAAAACCGACTCTATAAATTCCAATCATATTGGCCGGGATAATCATCTAAAAAAATCGGATTTTTTAAACGTTGAAAAATACCCCAAAATGACCTTTGCCTCTCAATCAATCGCCATGAAAAACAAAACCCAAGGTAAAATTTTGGGCGAATTAACCCTGCACGGCGTAACTGCGCCCTTGGCACTGGATTTTGAAATCGTCGGCAACCGTCAATTCCCTGAGTTTTTGCCCAATTACGATCAATTACCCGCTCTGGGAATTATTGCCACAGGCACACTCAATCGAACCGACCACGGTATGACTCATGTGTCGTTTCCGGGATCTCCCGTACCGGACGAAATTACCCTGGATATTCGCTTTGATTTAGTGGATTGCCACAAAGCCCCAGAAACCAATGTGCCCTGCCACTGGGGACGAGTACCAGGCTTTAAAGGACCCAGCGAGTAAACACAAAAAAGCCCGGAAAATCCGGGCTTTTAATGCTTTGTCGTACTTGTTTTTTTAACTCATTTAGAAGCAATTTACCGCAGCTTTTCTGAGTTCAGCTAAAGTGGGTTCTTGCTCCAAAGATTTATTGTCCTGAATCGCCGCTGCTCTCGCCAGGGCTTTTACCTGTGCGGGGCAATTGGAATTACTGGCGTGTTCTTCGGCTTCTTGCAGGTATTTCTTTTCTTGATCAGATAAAAGCGTTACCAGCTTTTGACCTACCTCAGTCGCCAATTCTTTTACCAAGCCATCCAGAATTTCCACGTCGGAGGGTAAATTTGCCAGCTCAAACGGCATCACAAAATCGCCCATTTCCACACCTTCTTTACTGGTGTCGGTAAATTCTTGCTCTTTCGTAATGGAGTCTGGAAAAATAATTTTGCCGCTGTCGGCTTCAACCAAGCGGTAACCCACCGAAACGATACCTAGCTTGCGGTGCTCGGTAATGCCCACCGAAACATTTTCGTGTTTATCCACACTGATGGTATCGGAAGGCTGGTCGACTTTTTTGCGCTCTTTAGACGACATTTCCAACCAAGTGCCGTAAGCCGGATTGGGAATGGTTTCTCGCCCAACCACCACACGCAATGTTTTACGGCCTTTCACTTCAGTGGTATCCACTTTGGCCTCTAAAACGCTACCGGTTACCAAATAATCCACCGCCGATAAATTCGCACCCTGGCCACTCAATTCGCGCTCGCGCAAAATGGCCTCGTACTGCTGGCGCTCGACAATGCGAACATCGTGAGGAATTTGCTCAAACAGGTACTGGGTAACAAACGAGGAAATTACGCTGCCGTAATCGTGACGTTGAGCGGAGTTTTGGAATTCCGTGGTGGTAACGCGACGCACGGCATTTTGCTCGACTTCGTTTTTTACGGTGTTAAAACGGGTGCGGTAAAGCGGATGGGCCTTGTTAAAATCGCCAATCATCAGCAAATAAGCCAACGCGCCTTCTGGATCTTTTGCGTCCGTGCGCTCCTGATGCTTGGCAGCCAATTGATCAATTAACGCTTGATAACGACTAATAGGCAGTTTGCCCAAGCCCAGTTGATCGTAGATTTCTGCGCCTTGCTGGTACCAGCGATACGAGTTGGATAACTGCGAGGGCTCCAACACCGCTTGATCGGCTTTAGCGACGAAATACTCGGCCATGGTTTCGGCGGTGCCCGACAACTTGCTCAAAATTAAATCGAAATCGGGCGACGCGGTCATTTGTGAAAAGATTTGATAGGCGCCATCCGGATCGCCACCGCCCAGAGCTTGTAAGAATTGGTTTTCGTAAGCCTTGGCGTCGTAGCTTGCCAATTCGTCCGCTAGGCTGGCGTCTTCGCCGCGCACTTCACGAACCAAAGCAACCCGCGCCTGAATGTTTTCGTCGAATCGACCCTCGGCTTTTGCGTCGCGAATGTCGGAAATCAAACCGTCGATAAAGCGGTTTTTCTGCTGCTGCCACTGGCTTTCGCCGGTTAGGCGATACAGTTCATCCAAGAGGTTCAGCGTTTCGGGATCGGATAAATCCTGGTCCAGTTTTTTGGCTTCAAAGTCAACTAATTCTTTGGTGCGTTTTTCTTCCAAAGCGATGCGATCGCGTACTCGCTGCCA
This sequence comes from uncultured Cellvibrionaceae bacterium, assembly GCA_964342265.1. Lineage (GTDB taxonomy): Bacteria > Pseudomonadota > Gammaproteobacteria > Pseudomonadales > Cellvibrionaceae > Halioxenophilus. Next base: position 5,310 of record CAYFFE010000106.1, read on the forward strand.
TTTGCTGGCCGGCACTTCCGAAGCACCCTGCAAGCTACCCGCGATATTGGTGATGGTTTGCAGAGGAATGACGCCGTTGTCTTCGCGCTTGGCCACAAAATTGGAATCCAACTGATCGATGGCCAAATCCACCAGCTTACTTTGCAATATAGCGCGGCGGGAAAAATCTTCGGCATGGGAGGACTGATCCTTGCCCGTTAATTGAATGTTGGCCGTTTTTAGGGCGTTCAACACTTCGTCGTAATTATTGAGCTGGCGAATATCCGCCGCGGTTAGAGTTACGATGGGCTCGGGTGGCTGCGTATTTCCACCGCAGTTTACCAACATCGCCGTTGTAAGCAGGCACGCAAAAATCCGTATTGTTTTCACAGGTATATATCCTAATGTCTTAATTGTTATTAATTGGCCGCATCACCCAAAGATTACTGCCACCGTTTGCACTAAACGAGATTAACCCGTTAGCAGACCCAGTCTGTTGATAATTCAACGACTTAGCCCGCCGACAAACCCCGCAAAATTCCCGGCAATGGGTAAGCCACCAACGCCCAGGAAGGTTTGTGCATGTTGTTAGACGCCGGCAAACCCAGTCGTCCCTGGTTAACCGGTTTGTTTGCTGCACGGCTGTACTGCAAATTAAGCACTGCAATTGATGCAAGTTTCATCATCATAGCTTTGATCCATGGAAAGCTCCAATAAGCCATGGCCTATTTTCCGGGCAGACACCCAATTAGTGATACAACCCGAATCATGCCTTCCGGTATCCTGTGCGTACGATGCGCGATGGATGATTGCAACGTAACTAAGCAGTGATTTTTGCGCAGATATTATCCCGGCCTCGGGCCAAGCATGCCTGAATCGTCACACCTGTGGCATCAAGAATTGTAAATAAAAGGATCTTTGCGCCACCGCACTCCTGATCTTTTAGGGTATTGCTAAGAAGGTATTGCTCACAAGATCGCTGATAGCAGGTGGTTGTCCCAGTGTTGACCCGGTGTCTCGATCCGCAGCGGGCGGTTTTCCGCTAAGGTGTGCGCATCCAGCAAACGTAACTGACCGATTGAGCTGGAGATAACAAAATGTTGTTGATCGGCACTGACCGCCAAACCGCACACATCGTGCAGACGATGAGATCCCGCAAACTCGCCCGAGTCCATATGCCAAAAAACAGCCAAGTCTCCCCGAGGACTGGTAAAGCCAGCGATTCGACTCAAAGGATTGATGGCCACACTGCCCACGTAATCGCGCAACTTTGTAATGATCTCATTCGGCTCGGCGAATAAACGCGGAGCACTACCACGGCGATGCAACGCCGTTAACGGCACCCAATCGGGGTGACCGGCAGCCTCGCGCTGCATTTGCATGGCGAATGCCACGGTGCCATCGGGGCCCACATCCAAGTGGCGAATACTGGCTTTGGTTTCGGGCACACGCACTTGTTCCAGCAAACTGCCATCGGCAACGCTGATGTAGGCTAGGCTCGAATCCATAGACGCTAAATTGAGCACCTGCCGACCGCTCTCCGGCCGTGTTAACAAGCCCCCATTGGCGACCGCCAGAGACTTACCATCCGGCATTAACGCCAACTGATGAGGGCCAATACCGTAGGTCGGGTATTCGTCCAACACTTGGTAACTCCCCGCATCGCGCACCACAATTTTGCCGTCATCCGTTGTGAGGTCGTTTTCGGTGGTAAACAACACCGAGCCATCGATACTGAAGCAACCGTGACCAAATAAGTGGCGATCTTGCGCACACTCAAACGACTGGGTGATTTCGCCCTGCTCGATGTTCACCTCAATAACGCGATTGCCCGGTCGCCGGGCAAACAGCAACGCCGTATTGGCTTTTATCGGATGCACCGCCGCACTGTGACCGCGATAACCGCTGGCCAACTGCTGGCTCTGCGACAATGCCGCGTTAACCCAGCCCATACCAAAATCTGCTTGATCACTGCGGGCGGCAGACAACCAAAATTCACGCGGGTTTTGTTGACTCGCTAAGATCGAAGGAGCAAAACCCAAAGCCAACAGCCCCTGCAAAAATCGTCGGCGATTAATTACAGAATTCCCCATGATACTGCCCTCACAAACATCGTTGATAACTTGCTTATACCACTCACCCAAAATAGAACTGGTTTTAACGGGCATTAGACACTCATACTAAAGTGCTAAAAAAGACTTAATTTTGATAATTTGTTAACTTTACACACTGTGAACTCCATCATACCAGAGAGTATTGGCGTGTAAATTTGTTGAGGCAGTCCTACAAACTTCTTACGCTTACAACACTTAAAAGTGGCAACTCACAGGGAGGTAACATGAATACATTATTAGAACCAATCTTTTCTTTACGCGCTTATCCCAACGGCGCTCCAACAATAGAAATGGCTGTACAGCGTGCTTTTAATAGCGCCATACAGGCGGTTAGAACCTTTCGTGACCGTTACGGCGTTATGATTACACCGTACGACCCAGGCTTTTGGGTGGATAAATCCGAAAAAAATATTAAATACGAACTTAGCGCCCCCCAAACAGATATTGCAGGCGGAAACTGTGTTTGCACAGTTGGCAGTCCGCTAGCGCGCAAAATTTTCGGTGGCGGGTATTTGCCTTCCAAACGCCGTATTGTTGCCAACGATCAAGTACAGGCTTTGGCCATTAGTACAGGAATGCGTGAGCCACTTTATCCATCCTATGAAGACTTTCTTCAACGACTATGCCGAGACCTTTCCATTAGTATTTATGTTTATGAATACATCTCTCGGCAGTATTGGCAGCTTGATGGACAACATAAAACTGAATACACCATATAATTCCACATGAAGCATTTACGTTTCTTATTTTTTTTGCTTGCACCTCTATTTGTATCGGGATGCGATCAAACCATAGAGGGGTATTTTGAAGCCCCCTCTATGTATGCAGTTGTTTCTAATCCAGAAAATTATTCTAACTTGACCATTGAAGTCATTGGTTATTTACAAATCAATGATGGTGTTTGGAGAATCTTTACTGACCCCCAAAACGGTAAACTAGCCGACCTATCCTCATCAATTATTCTCGGCAGCACTGAAACCTTTACTTTTGATTGCGACGGTGTATGGGTAGCTGTAAAAGGGACTACAAAAAAATATGATGGCAATCAGTTAAAGTTTGACCCCAATAAAATGGATTACATTACTTCTCTCCCATTGACGGTGGATCCTAAAGAATTTAAATCTAAATCAAAGGATTGCTATCTATCAGAAGCGATGAAAAACAGCTCCGGAAAAGTAATCCACATTACTGACGAATTTTTAGAATAAAAAAGATTGGACCATATGATTAAGTACATTTACTTGGGAATTGCTACATTTTTATCTGCAACCCTTATGGGTTGCTCGAATAAAACAGACAACTACAACCCTACCCCTTCTATTTACTCTGTTCTTGCCAACCCGGAAACCTATAGCACCAAACAAATTACCGTTCTCGGCTACATACAAAACCATGGAGGAAGCTGGAGAATTTTTCCCAACCCGGAAAGAAGCATCCTCTCCGACTATGCATCGCAAATTAAAGTCGGCAGCCTGCAACGTTTTCCATTCGATTGCGATGGACAATGGGTAATTGTTAAAGGCGTTTTAGATCGCTATATCGGTGCCTACTCCCAATTTGATGATACAAAAGTGGACTACATTGTATTGGCGGAAACTGTTGGCGAAAATAAAACGCCCCAATATTGCTATCTTGCAAACCCAGGCACATCCAAAAACCAAGAAATTCATCATCCCGAACAGTATGAAAGCTCTGATTAATACACGGCCACCTACAATTCGGTGGCTCACTAAATTTTCACCAAAAGAAAAAGAGGCAGGCCCTAAATACTGATGGTAGAACTGCTGATGAAGTAATAGATTATGCAGTAGGAACTGCGCGTACCATTACAGTTACGTGGGTAAGGAAAACACTACGTGAGTACCTCTCGCAATACTCTTGGGCTAGATAAAATAGAAACACGAGCCCCCCCTTCCCTGGTCAATAGAGTAATCACGCCTTTTCTATTTTTAGTCGGAGGGACGTCCGCCATTTTATGGTTCATCCATAGAGTTGTTATTCTCTACAAGAGCCTATCCATGCCCATAGTCTTGTTTGATAAAGGTTCGTATTATACGCTGGGGATAGGTATTGGCTTGTTATCACTTACTTTCGTAACGATTAAAGAGTTTTGGGGTGGAAAACCGATTACAAATAAACAAAATCGCATGCTCACCACGCTAGCAATAGCTGGCGTTGTTTTACTATTCTTAATGCCTCATATGACTCATTTTATTACTGACAAGCATTTAGAAAAACATGGTTACATAGTTTGCGAGGAAGCATCTCAACAGTGGCTGTTTGTGCGGGATATTGTGTATATTTAACCAACTATTTAATGTAACCCTGATACTCTCCACCACCAGCCGGTAACGACGGCGATTGAGTATATACCACCCTTTTTCTAATATTTACCCCCCAATAATACAAGCTCATTTAGAGATGGCCTAAATACTGCCTACCAAAGAAAGGATAAAAGCATCAAATACGGCCCAACCTACTTGTCAGATTTGATGACTACTTTGCAGGAGTTAACACTAAAAAATAATATGAAATTCCGCTTTAGAAACTTTACACGTCTAGGTGCCAATTTCCCTTCGGAATCCATAATCGCCGAGGAGTTGGTGCGCAAACCTAAGGTTTTGGTTGCTTGGGAATTTATTCAATTTTTATTGGCGCTAGCTTTAAGCATTATTATTACATTCACGCTTAAACATACCTGGGTTCTCATACCTTTACCGATGGGGTATTTTTTTGCGGCAATTTTGCTGGCCTTGGATAATTACCGCTATCGGCTAATTTCATCAATAACCGTCACGGCAAACTTGCTAGGTATAACTTATCTAATACTTGAAATGCCCGTGGGTTACACGGGATTTTTTGTGGGCTTAGCATTAATATTTTTCTTGATTGCCATGTACGCACCCAAAAAGTCTCGCGCTTATTTTTTGTGGTGCCGTTCAGTTGCTAAAGATAACAATTAGCAACAGCTGTTCGAAATTATTTAAAAACGATTTCAAAACAGCGTCATTCTAAAAAATACCAATTTGGCAATTACTCAAAATCCAGCGTATCCGGTTTAACAACAGGCTTATCAGCCTGCAGCCAAGCATCAAAACCACCACTAATACTCGTAACGTTTAAATAGCCCATGTCTTGCAAGGCCTTGGCCGCCAAAGCCGCGCGACCACTGGTTTTGCAATAAACGACAAATTTTAAATCTCGATTGGCAAGCTCCGGCGTGCCCGTTACCTTAAACTCCAACACACCTCGGGGAATATTAATGGCGGCGGGTAAATGCCCTTGCTGGTACTCGCCCGGTTCTCGAACATCAATTAATACATCGGCTTGTTGGATGGCGCTTTCAGATTCTTCAAGCGTTACTTCGTGGATCATGGTTTTTGCTTCTTGAACCAGATCATGAGCATCTTTCATATCACACACCTCAGGCTCTTCTGTTGTCGTGTTAAGGTTGATACATTACTGTGCGTTGATTAGCTGTATAAGTTTGGACAGATTAAAAAAGCCGCCCACACCATTAAACAGTGTAGGCGGCTATTTGGCAATTATGATTGGTAATCAAGCCAGCACTTTAGTTTAAGCTAAAGTGTTGTGATTAGGTTGCAGTTCGTCACGGACTACTTTAAACGAACACAATGATTGGTTTGATCGTAACCACTGAGATATACAGAGAACTTATCGTTTCCGTCTGGCGTTACGGTGCCGATTTCATCTCTCAATAATTGGTCTTTCAAGTTTTTCTCGATTTCTTCAGTAACTAAAGATTCACCCTCAATCACGTCCATTTCCACATCGGAAGGCGAAAGAATCAATTCGTCATCAATAAATACGACAGTACCTTCTTCAACCGTATTTAAAACTACTGCCGGTGCTTGATACAAGCCTGTAGAAATAGAAAGCTCAGTGTGGCGGATAAACTGAGATAAATCTTCGTTAATCGATAAAATAAATGAAGCCTTAGGTGCGTTTTCTGCGGCCTCACCGTGTACCTCTGGCTTGCAATCCCAGTCGCCGGCAAGTGAGACGGCTTGGGCATTAATGGATAAAAAAGAAGCCAATAAAATAGTTAGTTTGGATTTAAACATTTCAATATCATCCTTGTATTGCACATGAGTTTTGTTAAAAAATCTTACACTTCCGCCAAATCACCTTTCGACTCCAGCCAAACCTTGCGGTCGGCGGCGCGTTTTTTGGCGAGCAACATGTCCATTACGCTGTAGGTTTCCTGCTCGTCTTCGATGGTTAAACGCACCAATTTGCGAGTGTCTGGAGCCATGGTGGTTTCGCGCAATTGCATGGGGTTCATTTCACCCAAGCCTTTAAAGCGCTGCACATTGGGTTTGCCTTTTTTCTTCTCTGCGCTGATGCGTTGCAGTATGCCGTTTTTCTCTGATTCATCCAGGGCGTAATACACATCTTGCCCCAAGTCGATTCGATACAGAGGCGGCATGGCTATAAAAATATGGCCGGCTTCCACCAACGGCTTGTAATGGCGCACAAACAAGGCACAAAGCAACGTGGCAATGTGTAAGCCGTCGGAATCGGCATCGGCCAATACGCAAACTTTGTGGTACCTCAGTTTGTCCAGATTATCGCTGCCAGGTTCCACCCCCAACGCCACAGAAATATCGTGCACTTCTTGGCTGGCTAAAATATCGCCGCTGTGCACCTCCCAGGTGTTCAGGATTTTTCCGCGCAACGGCATAATTGCCTGAAATTCTCGGTCGCGGGCTTGTTTGGCCGAGCCGCCTGCGGAGTCACCTTCTACCAAAAATAATTCGGAGCGAGACGGGTCGTCGGTGGAACAGTCGGCCAGTTTACCCGGCAACGCCGGGCCTTGAGTGATTTTTTTGCGAGCGATTTTTTTGCTAGAACGCACTCGGCTTTGTGCGTTGTTGATGCAGTGCTCGGCGATTTTTTCGCCTTCTTCAGTGTGCTGATTGAGCCACAAACTGAATGCATCTTTGGCAACACCGGAGACAAACGCGGCCGCCTCTCGCGACGATAAGCGCTCTTTGGTTTGACCAGAAAATTGCGGATCGGCTAACTTTGAGGACAACACAAACGAGCAGTTGGCCCAAATATCTTCGGGAGCCAGTTTTACACCGCGCGGTAATAAATTGCGGAATTCACAAAACTCGCGCAGCGCTTCGAGCAGGCCAGTGCGCAGGCCATTCACGTGGGTTCCGCCCTGGGCGGTGGGAATAAGGTTAACGGAACTTTCTTGGGTTAAC
>CAYFFE010000107.1:0-12556 GCA_964342265.1 uncultured Cellvibrionaceae bacterium
AACTCATCCCTGAGTTAATACTCGAGTCTACGACTCTCGCCCGTTGGGCCAGCGGGGATGTTCTCCTCGCTTTGCGGCGAGTCCCCGTACGGTAATTGAAAATGTCATTGGATAAGCCACGTCCCTGTGCAGGAGGAACCTCTGAGTAAATCAGAGGTTCCTAAAGTTTATCGAGGAGTTTTCCGAGAGTTTCAAATTTTTCAAACTTGGTATAAAGTTTTTCTTGCTCGTTGTAAACGCCATCTAAATCACGATCCAATGCTATCCGCTCTCCCGATCCGGGTGGCACGCAGGTAAAAGTCGCAGAGCTTTGACGCCGACTACGCTGAATTTTACTAATGTAAAAATCCATAGTTTCTTTGGCAATGGTAAATTCTCTAGAAAAACTTACTCGATATTCGTGACCGTCCAACAAAACACTGAACTGCCTAAAGCCAATTCGTAATGTTCCGACTAGATCACACTCGTTTTGTTGCGCACGTTCGACCATCAAATCGACAAACTCCATTTCCGAATCGCTAGAACCGGAATTAATTGTTACTTGCTGACCGACAATTGGAAACAAATTAGAGTCAAATACAAAACTAAACGCTTCGACTTGCCTACGCATTAGTCGACCCACTTCGTTTAAGAACTCTGCTTCTGGGTGGGCCGGCGGTACAAAGGGGAATCCGCCAGGGTTGCCCGCGTCAAACTCTCCCAATGCTCCTTCGGGACGCGCGACAAAGGGATTGGCTCCGTGGAATCGAAACATGGTATCAATACTGCCATCGTGGAAAAATCCAAAGCCACGAATTTGGTCGCCGGTAAACTCGTTGTCGCCTGGTACCCCGTTGGGAATGAGTGGCAAGCCGAACATGCCTACTTTTTGATACATATTTCTTAAGTGTGGAATTTTAAGCACCTGTGGTTCCGCAACTAGCGCATAGCGGCCATCTGTACCAAAAAATCCTGGTTTATCCACACCAAATTCTTTATTGGCATCACGATCTAAAACATGGCATCCAGCACAATTAAAGGTGCCGTCTGAAATTTCACCAAAGAAAATATCACGACCGGCCGCCTGTTCTGGTGTTAACGAGTTGTCGAGATTTCGAATGGGATTGGGTGGATAGGTAAGCTCCAAAATAAAATCGGTAAAACGAGCCATGTCTTCTTCTGGAATTTCTTGATCGCGACCAAGCAGTTCGTCAAACGCGGGATTGAATTGATTAAAGGCCTCGCGCTCGTCGAAAGTCCCGCTATCCGGTTGAAAGCTAGGTGCATCGTTTCCGCCGGTGCGATCACCACGCCAGTGCATTGGACCGTGGTTGGCCATACCACGTAAGCTCTGCGTGGTCATTGGGCCTTTTAACGCAAAAAAGTCTGGATTAAAAAACGCCACGGTTCCATCTGGCAATAATCGGAACGGACCTGTTGCAAAAGGGCCGGGATTGGTAATGGTCGTTGCGTCTGGATTGCCTAAATCCCATGCAAGACTATCAAGATCGCCAAATACATGACAGCTCGCACAGGCTGAGTCGCCGCGAGAAGAGGTGAATCGCGCATCGTATAAAAAGCGGCGTCCTTCAACGATATGTTCTGGTTCAGGCGAGTACAGCGTGATGTGATTTTCTTCGCTCAAGCTTTTTAAATCAATGGTGGAAATACCATTATCGAAGCGCGTAAAAGTGTACAGTTGTTGGCGTTTTTCATCGTAAATAACGCCACTGGGGCCGCCGCCGGTCACTTCGATGTGCGGTACTTGGTAGGGGTCAAACGTGCCATCTTCTAATTGCTGTGTATTGTACACGCCAATTTTGGAAGAGCCGAAAGCGGCCACGAATAAATATTTTCCATCGGGCGATACAGTCATTCCCAGTGGCAACGCCAAACTTGCTGAGTTTTCTGGATTCGGAATAGGATCGCAACATTGGCTGTAGTCAATGTGCTTATTTAAATGTAGTGGTGTTACTTGACCATTTTTAATGACGGTAATACGGTTTTCGACAAATTGACCACGCACAGTATTGTCAATACCCAATTGATCACCGTGCCCCTCAAAGCGATTTTCATTGAGCGCTTCTGTATTAGATACATAAACCGCGCCGGTAATAGGATTTACGGCCATGTTGTACAGAATCGTACCCACATTGCTAATTTCGCCCCCTTCGGGAATTAATGCGGGCGAATTTAAATTGGCATCGAGAACAAATACGTCTTTATCGGGTAAACTGAATTGCACGCGGTGGTCCCAGCTTCGCCCTAACTCATCAACCCAATGCTCACCGTTGAAGCGCACAATTAAACCGGTTTCTGGTTGTTCAATACCGAGTACATCGGTAGTGGGAGCGGGCAAACCACCATTTGCGAGCCCACCGTTGGGAATCAATTCCTCAAATATGGTTGTGGTTTGGTTGCCTGTATGAAAACCGGCTGCGTAAACGAAGCGTTTATCCGCAGACACTGCTAACGCGCGAGGCGTATCGGTAAATAAGCGAATAACTTTATTAAAGTGCGCTGGCTTTCGAGTGAATTTAGGAACATCAAAAACCCAAACATCCGCTCGACCTACGCCGCCTTCAGTCAGTGGTGCTGGATTGGGGTGATTTTGACCACGAGCAGCAGTTGTGATAAATGCTTTGGATTGCGGTAATCCGGCAAAGACAATATCACGCGGTTCATCTCCTACGTTTAACGTCTCTCGAACATAAGCTCGACGGGGATGTTTAACGTCAACAATGCTGACCGAATCGGACAAGTGATTTACCACCCAAACATCCCCGTTATCGGCCACAGCCAGGGCAACAGGCTCTAATCCCACTAGGACACTGCCAACTGATTTTAAGTGGCTACCGTGAACTTTTAGAATTTCCAGTCGATTATCGGGCGTATTTACGGCATAGAGAAAATGGCCATTGGGTGATAACGCCAAGGGCCTTGACTGGCCGGATTCAAAGAGAGTGTAGCTTTCTTCAGAATGTACAACACTAGAATGTATTAATGGCAAGAGTGTGGCCACAATTAATAGTTTATTAGACCACGATAAGTTTTTTTTATTGAAAAAGCGATTGATAATACAATGGGCCAGTGTGCATAGAATTTTGGCCTCCGCGATACACTTGAGTAGTTTATACACGAGCATTCTCCTTGCTTTTATGTTAAGCATTTATGCTGTTGGTTTTTGATTAAATAAATATGAAAATATCCACTGTTTAATGTTGGTTTGAATAACATTTACAACTAGATAGAACACCATCTATCTATGCCGTTGATTAATAAACAAAATTAACCAGTAAATTTCTCGATAAAAACAAATTGATATTCAGAATTAGAATAGATCAAGGTAAAAATAAAGCAGCGTTCAAGGTTCTGAGCGCTGCTTTAAGGCTGCATTAAATTGAAGGAGTATTTGTTATCGACGTTTTAATTAATTAACTAAGAACAGAACAAAGTCGATTAACTATAAACAACTTGTGGTTTTACGCTGTTCTGCTTTTTCTTTATCCAGTTAACGGTATCTTCAATGCTTTGTTCAAATGGCCTAGCGGACCAGTTAAGATCTCGTTCAATTTTTTCAGTACTAAATCTTGGCTCGGTATTGCCGAATTCATTTATAAAATCACGAGTGGCAAATCTCGGTGTGCCAAAAAGCGCGTTTGAGAGCCAATCCAACTGGGGAACCAAAGGTAACAATAATTTAGGTAATAAAAAATTTGGTGTTTTTAAATCTGGGTCAATATTTTTTATGGCGTCTACCATTTCTGCCATTGTTTTAAAATTTCCAGAAGCAATATAACGGCTTGATTTTGATGATTTCTCGTACGCTAAGAGATGAGCTAAAGCTACATCTCTAACATCCACAAAACTGAATGACAACGGGGGAATTGCTTTTAATCCTCCGGTCATTGCAAGTTCAATAGGAAGCGTGGTGGGCGTATGATTTTCAAAATTGGGGCCAATAATTGCCGCGGGGCAAATGGTATTTATCTGTAAATCGTGTTGCTCGGAAAATTTAAACGCTTCTAATTCTGCGTAGGTCTTCGCTATGGCATAAGGCTCATGGGTGTTAGTATTCCAATTGGATTCATCCAGTTGGTTACCATTAACGGTATCACTGCCCACGGCAACAGTACTAGAAGTCATTACAACGTGAGCAACACCAGCGTTTTTTGCGGCTGTTAATACGTTTAATGTACCGTTAATCGCGGTATCTTTTATCATCTGACTGGAGTAATTTCCCGCAAATTGATACACAGCCGCAAGATGAAAAATACCTTGAATACCTTGTAAGCAATTTTGCAATAGCTTTGGCTGCAATACGTCCAATTCTAAAAGCTCGGCACCCATGGCCATTAAGCGAGAGGCGCGTACATCGCCGGTTTTCTTCCGAACCCCGGCGATTACCTCGTAGCCGTTATCGATTAACAGGCGGCAAAGAGTTTGTCCCAGGTGGCCAGTGGCCCCTGTGACTAATACTTTTTGGCTCATCCTACATTTTTCTCTAAATAGGATTGGCTGAGCTGGTTTTTAATTTGATTAACGGCTTCTTCGGCGGAGTAGAAGCACGCTTCGATCGCAGCGCCACGCATATAGTCGCCTGATATACTTAAACCTTGCACTTGACCGGTAATCGATAACATTTCATCGACTAAGTCGGCATGGTGTGGGGCGTAAGCGCAGAGTCCTGCGCGGAAAAAGCGATAAACAAACCCTTCTCTATCACTTTTACTAACAGCGATATGAGGGTTTAGCGTTTCTTCGCCTAAAGTAAGAATTTCCTCGGGACTGGACTGCTCAGAAATTGCTTGGTTTGCTGTGGTGCCGCTAAACGTGTAACGAACAATATCGCGGTCGTTGATACCGTATGCGCCAGCATTACTGAGCGAGTATTCTGGGCCAAACACTTGTGCACGAACGTCAAAATCAAAAATATTTCGCGTGTATTTAGCAACCACAATGGCGACTGGATTGTAATTAATGGTGTCTAACAGCGATTGTAGGTTAGGTAGTGAGTTTGCAACAATCTTTGCGCTAACTGGAGCGGGCGTGCACAATACAACCGCATCGTAAGCCAATTGCTGTGATTTACCATCTTGTTCCGCAATAACACCCAGTACCTTATTGTCTTGCATTTGTAATCCGGTTACACGTGTTGACGTGCGAACAGAAACCTTTTCCGTGAATTTTTCGATAACTTTATAAACGCCGTCTTCAAGTTGATCGTATTTATCCACAATCATTTTAAGGTTGCTGCCAAAGTTACCTAAATAGTAATTCTCCGGCTCACAACCGTTCATGCGTATGGTAAGAGGGCGAATAATATTATCGCAAAAGCCTTTACCAAAGTGTTCTGAAATAGGTTGATCGTCTTTGGATTTGCTTAACTTCTTGAAATAAGGACCTCTTAAATAGCCGTTATCTGGATTGCTTTTAATGGCTTGAATCATACGTGCCATTCTCGAGAAGTCTCGAAAACCCGTCATAGCGATGACGTTAAATAAAGTGCTTATCGGCTTTTCGCTGTCGAGTACTTTCTTTTTTCCTTTAACGTTTGAGGATGTATTAATACCGAAGAATTCATAGGGGAAGTCACCCATTTCTGCGACGAACTTTCTAAATCTTGGGTAATTTCTACCTATATTCTTGCCGCCAAACTCTATTTTTCGATCACCAATATAATCGCAACCCACTCGGCCACCTAAACCGCTTTCTGATTCAATCAGCTCTACCGAGTACCCAAGCTTGGTAAGGTAATAAGCTGTTGCAATTCCGGATATACCTCCACCCACTACACCGACTGTTGTTTGATTGTTCATGCTGGATTCTCTTCCTTGGCTATGTTGAAGCTGTTGACGTTAGTTGCGTAATACGGGGTAATGTCGAGTGAACCGTCTTCGTTTAGCGCCTGGTCGTAATGATTCGTTAGCAGGTTTTTTTCGGCTGCAAGACAGGTTCTTGCCATGCGGTGTTCCATGATTTTGAGTTTTTTCTTAACAAAACCCTGGGCATGACAATTTACGACGCATACACTTTTGTTGGATTGAAAGAATTCCACGTCTAAATTGGCTTCGATGTAGCCTTTCTCTGAGAAAGTAAAATCGTGCAGTGTGCATACTAGTCGAGAGTAGATGGGATACAAGTACTGAAAGTATTCAATGCTTATGCTTTTTAATACATAGGCGTATGAATTTTCAATATTTCTTTTTTCTAACTCTTTTTCGGTAGAAGCCATCATCATTTGTCGAGCGGATTCAATTAACAATATTCCTTGAACATGAATCCCCGTGACGTGATCGCTCATTTCTGCACAATCATCGTCCAACAATAATTCGGCTTCGTACGTATTCTCTCCTATGGCTCTCGGCTCAGTAATAGCAACGTTTTTTTCGTCTTCCTTATGGACGCTTTGCTTTTGAGCTTTAGGGTTTGGATTGCTTATTAGTTGTACTTGTTCGTCAAGGTTTTTACTGCTTATTATTTTTTTTAAGTTATCTACCTTAACGGTGTTAATGCCTTGGCCAATGTAAGCCAGTATTGGTTCGTCTATTTGATCGTTAATTAATTTACCGACAAAGTCTGAATAACAAATAACGTGCTTGTTATCTAACTTTGACAGACCGGAAAATTTATCAGATACAACAATTGCTAGCGATGGTGAAACGCTTTCCATCTTCGCGCCCCCTGACTTATTAAAACCCCAAATGGATGATGCAGTTATTATTTCAATATGGAATTAACCGGTAAACCCTCCTTTGGTAGGGTGTGGAAATTTTAACAGTACTAGTTAAGTTTTCCTGACTGCGCGAGAAAGAGCACGGCTTGGTTAACTGTGCGGCACTGTAATTTTTTCAGTGCCGCTGAAACGTGCTCTTTTACCGTGGATTCTCTAATGCCAAGTTCTGTTGCTATCTGTTTGTTTAATAAGCCATTTGCTCGCAAACGGATAACGGCATGCTGCCTTGGAGAGAGAGGAAAGGGTACATCATCTTGTAAGTTACTGTGTGAAACTGTGTTAGACATGGTAATTTCCTCAAGTGAATGAAAACCCGATTGTCTAACCAGAATGTTATGAAAAAAATTCTGGTTAGAGATTAAAAGTTTAAATATATTTTTGTCGAACCCAGCTAAGTGTGTCTGCAATGCTGGAATCTATGGAAGACGGCGACCACCCCAGTTCATTTTTGATACGGCTGTTGTCCACCAACTGATGACGATCACCGTATTCTTTCATTAACTCGCTGCTAGAAAACCGTGGTGTGCCTTCGAGTTTATGCCCAAGCCAATCTAAAAGTGGCACTAAACCTAATAGGGTTTTGGGCAATGTTTTTTTAGGAACTTTTACTTCAGGCGATAGTGAGTGGACCTTTTCGAATAACTGTTTAAATGTTAATGGTTCGCCCGAACAAATGTATCGACCGTTGGCTTTATCGTTTTCCAGCGCTAGGATGTGAGCTCGCGCCACATCCCGAACATCAACAAAATCAAAAGTAATGGGTAAGGCGAAGGGTATCTTGCCTTTTAAAAGTAATTCAAAACTCAGAGTGGACGGTGTGTGTCTAAAAAACCCGGGGCCAAGCATGGTTGCCGGTAACACGGCTACCATATTCACGCCGTACTTTTGGGCAAGGTCCCAGGCCTGTTTTTCCGATTCCCGTTTGGCAATGGCGTAGGGCTCGATGGCTCTCTCGTTCCAGTGTTGTTCGGTGAGTGGATTATCGCCTTCGGCAACTGTGCCAACCGCTGCAATACTTGATGTGAAAATCAGCTTTTTAATTTGAGCTTGAGCACAGGCTTCTACAACATTTATTGCCCCTTGAATTGTGGGCTCTAACACTTCGTCTTTTGGATTTTTGGACGTTACATTAAATACTGCAGCGAGCTGAAAAACGGCATCAACGTCTTCCATTGCCGAAATTAATTGATGTTTTTTTAGAAGATCGGCTTCAACTAGCTCAACACCAAGATCCTTTAAATGACCAGTTTTACTTTGATCGTTGATATTTCGGACACCGGCTTTAACTTGGTATCCTTTTTGTACAAGCTCTTGGGTTAGGTTGTAGCCCAAGTGGCCGTTAGATCCCAGAACTAACACCTTTTTCATAATTTATCCCCCTCTTACGATAGTCCCGCGCCATAAATTTAACAGTGCAGACCTCAAGGTACTTTCGAAGTCTGGTCGTAAAAATCGAGTTTCAGTATGTTCTGTGGCTGCTCTGATAATTTCCGATGGATTGCTGACTTGCCAAATACCAATGGTTGTGGCGTAGCTGGCTAAATACAGTTCCAAGGTCTGATGAATTGTGAGCGTTGGAAATAACGTAGAGAGAATTTCGGCCAGCCCCAAAACATCGTGTGCCAACTTACGCTTAAAATTGGTCGCCATTTCTAAACTGATGTTGTGCTCCAAGATCGTAGGAGCAATGGAGGCTAAGTGCATGAATTCATGTTCTTTTACACAAAAGTCCACGTACACATCAATGGCGGCTGCTATGTCTATGGCTTGTTCGATATAAGCGGTTTTAACGGATTTAACCCAGCGATCGAAACCATCAACCACTAAGGTAAAATAAATTTCTTCTTTGGTGGGAAAATAATTGTAAACACTGCCTTTGGCGAGCTTGGCTTGTTTGGCTATATCATTAACCGAGGGTAAAGTCGTCCTGTGAATTTCGAGCAAGTCCTTTGCGGCCTCTAAAATTTGTTGCCTTCTAATTTCTTTGTCGTTCTCTTGTCTTGCTCTTTGCATAATGCGACTCACTTTATTACCACTGATTTATCATTGTGCGAGAGAAACGGCGTAAAAATGTGCCGTGTACAATTGACAGGTTAGGTGACCCTTGGTCAGATAAAACTAGTTTATGCTCAGCTGCATAATAATTTTGCGAGCTTGTTCACGTTATTGGAACATTGGCATCTAGTTCATTGGGTAATTTTGTTCTTGTGCTAGTGAGATGACCATTTGTTGGGTGGGCTGTTTGTTAGCTTTTAATAAGCTGTGTTTATTGATTCATTAAGCTTCTTTTGTCACTTTATTTTTTACAAAAAATAGGTTTTTAGTGATTCGGGGGAAGTGAAAATTACTAGGTAGGCAGTTATAGGGTGATTGCTAAATTATTATTAGGGTTAAACTTGGTCTAAAAATAAACATCTACATAATATATTTGTAGTAAAGCTCTTGAGGTATTTTGAGAATAGTTAAGGTGCTCTTGGAATTGTTAGTGGCAAAGGCTTATTAATATTTTGCTCCAATAACACGCACAGAGCTTAATAAAAAGCTGAAATTAATGGGACGCTGTTTTTTAATTGGTTAAAACTATTTTGTGGATGTTCCCTCCATCCGTAGAAAAATAAACATCGCCGGCTGGGGATTCCAGAAGAGCTCGTATTCTTTCATTTAAATTATTGAACAATCGCTTTTCACCGGAAAGGTTCTGTGATTGATCGATAGCCACTGTGTTGATGTGTTGCAATTTGAGCGCACCAAGGGCTAATCGATTTTGTAAGCTGGGCAGTTTGTCGCCTTGATAACACAGCAAGCTTCCGGGCGCGATGGACGGTACGTAGACTTTTCGTGGCGATTCTATTCCGGGTTTTTCGAGTGCTTCGCCCACGCGTTTGGGTAAAAAGTATTCTTTGCCGTGCGAAACTACCGGCCAGCCGTAATTTTTACCTTTGCGAATTAAGTTGATTTCATCACCGCCTCTCGGGCCATGTTCGCTGGACCACAAATTATTGTGTTTATCAAAACAAATACCTTGCGGGTTACGATGCCCATAACTCCAGATTTCCGGTTTGGCATCAGGCATTTGCACAAAGGGGTTGTCTTTGGGAATGCTGCCGTCTAAATGCAATCGGATTACCGTGCCCGCGTGATTGGTTAAGTCTTGCGAATTGGGGCGATGGCCTCGGTCGCCCACAGTAAAAAATACATAGTCTTTATCGAATGCTATACGACTGCCATAGTGGCGATTGGTATTGCTCACCGAATCGGTTACTAACAAATCTTGCCAGTTAATTAATTGGTTTTCTTGTAATTTTGCCCGCGCCAAGGTTGTGGCTGCGTTTTTTTCTACGGGTTTACTGTAGGTAAAGTACAGCCAATCGCCTTTTTGGTAGGGCTGCTGAATAGCGACATCTAGCAAGCCACCCTGGCCATTCGAGTGCACTTGTGGCACGCCACTAACCGTTTGGCTGGTCCCGTTGTTTAAGTCGATTATTCGAACAGTTCCCGAGCGTTCGGTGGCAATAATTTGTTGATCTCCCAACCATGCCATGCCCCAAATCACACCGCCACCTTCATAAACGGCCGTGCTGCTGAGTTCTGCAGTAGCCAAACTGCTGGTACCTAAACTGAAGATTACCAGTGTGCAGCTTAATAATGCTTTGAGAAGGGTGTTGGCCAACTTCATAGCCGAGCTCCAGTTTAGTTCATTGGTTGGGGCAAAGGGTTGTAGCTTCTTTTACGGGCTGGGTTCAAATTGAGCCCATATTTTTACCTACGATTTGCAATAAAGGTTTGAACACCTTAGGGCTGGCGCAAACGACATTTCCGGAATTCAAGAAATCATGGCCGCCTCTAAAATCACTGACTAAGCCTCCTGCCTCTTGAATTAACAAGCAACCAGCGGCGATGTCCCAAGGTTTAAGATTCATTTCCCAAAAACCATCAAAGCGCCCGGCCGCCACATAGGCTAAATCCAGTGCCGCGGAGCCCTGGCGTCTTATACCGGCGGTTTGTCCGGCCACTTCGTGGAGGGTCTTTAAAAAGGGCTCCATATGTTCCAAGGCAAAACCACTGAACGGGATACCCGTGCCGATTAAAGCGCCGTCCAGATTGCGCCTTTCGGCAACGCGAATACGGCGATCATTGAGCGTTGCGCCCTTGCCTCGGCTGGCGGTAAATTCTTCGCGCTTGACGGGATCCAATACCACGCCATGTTGCAATTGACCTTTGTACAGGCAGGCAATGGAGATGGAAAAATGTGGAATACCGTGAATAAAGTTGGTGGTGCCGTCTAGAGGATCGATAATCCATTGGTAATCGGGGTTATCGCCGATAATCTCGCCGCTTTCTTCCCCCAAAATGCTGTGGTCGGGGTAGGCCTTGCGCAAGTGGTAGATGATTTCCTTTTCGCTCGCTTGATCCACTTCGGTAACAAAGTCGTTGCGGCTTTTTTCTTCGATATTAATCAGATCGAGGCGCTCCATAGCGCGTTCGATTTTCTCTGCGGCTTTTCGCGCTGCACGCAGAGCGATAGTTAACATGGGTTCCATGTAAATTCCCTAATTGACTGGCAAGACGACAGTATCTTGCGTTAAGCAGCGATTTTAACAGCCAGCCTAGGAGTTCACTAGCGCTGCTGCTAAACTGCTGCGTTTTGTTTAATCCCACCGTTTTGGTTCATTTAGAGCAGTATTAGAGATTTATGAGCACCGTAAAACCCAATAACGACCCCCTTAATTTTCAAAACGTAAGGATTGTGTTGGTGAACACCACGCATCCGGGCAATATTGGCGGTGCCGCCCGCGCGATGAAAAACATGGGGCTGAGCCAACTGTATTTGGTGGCCCCCAAGCGTTTTCCCGACGAAGAAGCGATCTGGCGAGCCGCTGGTGCAGCCGATATCGTTGAAAACGCCATTGTGGTGGACGATCTGGACGAAGCCATCGCCGACTGTAAACTGGTGGTAGGAACAAGTGCTCGGGAGCGACGAATCCCCTGGCCTTTGCTCACGCCCAAAGAGTGTGGCGATCGAGCTTTTGCCGAGAGCGAAAAGCACCCAATCGCTTACTTGTTTGGGCGGGAAGATCGTGGCCTGACCAACGAAGAGTTGCACAAGTGCAATTACCACGTGCACATACCGGCTAATCCTGAGTACAGCGCGTTAAACTTGGCTACTGCGGTGCAAGTGCTTTGCTACGAATACCGAATGTCCGCATTGTCGGCTGAGGCGAACGGTCCTGTTCATTTCGATGATTGGGACATGCCGCCGGCCGATACTCAAGCTTTGGAATCCTACTACGAACATCTGCAGCAAACTTTAGAACGCCTGAGCTTTTTAGAGCCGGGCAACCCGCGCCAAACCATGACCCGCCTGCGCCGACTTTACAATCGCATTCGCCTCGACGACATGGAACTCAGCATAATGCGTGGCATGCTCACGGCCATGAACAACTACATCTACCACACAGACCAAAAGCTTGAAGCACTCAAATCACCCGAAGAAAAGCCAAAGGGCGACGTTGATTAGGACTTCCAAGAGGTTTTAAAAACTTCCAGGGCTTAAGTAGTGGAGCATCTTTTCAACGCTGTACACAATGGTCTAAGACAGCCCAAAAACGGCGCTAAAAGCATGAATTAACTTGAGTTTTTGGCAATCTATTGGTATCTTTTCGCCCTCTTAAAAATCCATGCACCCGTAGCTCAGCTGGATAGAGTAGGTGGCTTCGAACCACTTGGTCGGGGGTTCGAATCCCTCCGGGTGTGCCAAATAAATAACCCTCGCCAACGGCGGGGGTTTTTTATTTGAAGTGCCCGGATGTGGAAGAGAACCCCAGGGTTTGACTCGATGGC
>CAYFFE010000108.1:0-12242 GCA_964342265.1 uncultured Cellvibrionaceae bacterium
CAAGCTGGCCAAGGCTTTTAAAAAGTTGCCGTAATCATCCGGCTTGCCGGCGCGTAATGTGGGTAAAAACTGAATTTTTTGCGCGTCCACTAATTCGGCCAACTCACCTTGTTTAAAGCCCTCTTTGGCCAAAGACGTTAGCGTGGGTGTTGGGCCACACTCGACAAATACACCGCCCACTTCTCTGGCCAGTGTTTGCGCGCCTTTAAAAAATAATACCGGCGCTAAAATATGCTGGCACCAGTAATCGGGATGGGCGACTTCGTCATCGGCAAACTGGCCGCTGACGTTGGAAATTAACGGCAGCGTTGGCGTGGCGAATTGCACGGTGTTTAACACCTGGCGAAACTCATCAATCATCGGTGCCATCATTTGCGAATGAAAGGCGTGAGACACGCGTAATCGTTTGGCCGCAATGTCTTTAGTGAGCAGATCGTCGGTAAGGTGTTCGATGTCGGTAAGCGGCCCGGCGATCACAACATTTTTGGGGCCATTAACCGCCGCAACCGACAGCGTTTGAAATTCTTCAACAATGGCGCGGGCCTCAGTCTCGCTCATTTGCACCGCCACCATGGCACCGGGTTGCTGAGCTTGCATTAAGCGACCGCGCGCAATCACCAATTTCATGGCATCGGGCAGCGAAAACACACCCGCGGCACACGCCGCCGCAAATTCACCCACGCTGTGGCCTAAAAGGCCTGCGGGTTTTACGCCGGCTTGGGTGAGCAATCGGAACAGCGCCATTTCGATAGCAAACAGCGCCGGCTGCGAAATTTCGGTTTGCTCCAATCGATCGCTGGCCACATCGCCCTGAGCAAAAATAAACTCCAGCAGAGATTTATTGTGATGAGCACGCATGATGCTGTCGCATTCATCGAGGGTGCTTTTTACGATGGCAAAATGGTGATACAAATCCCGGCCCATTTCCAAACGCTGAGAACCCTGGCCCGAAAACAGTAAACAAATCGGCAGCGGCTCCTGGGCATTTTTGATTTCGCCGTTTATTTTGAGCTGAGCAAAATCATCGAGCTGTTGCACCACCGCGGTAAAACGATAGGGGAAATGGCAATTCGCAGCATTAATGCTTTCGGCGATGGCCTCTAGCGGTTCATCACTAAAATACTCGCCAACACGCTGCTGACAACGCGCCAATAACAGTGGTAAGGCGTTGGCGGTTTTGGCCGAGAGTGTAATGAGTTGCGATTTTTCCGCGCGGGTGGCGGGCGCAAACGGCGAGCTGTTATCGCTAGCCTTGTGGCTCGACGCCGGTGGCGACTGAACAATTAAATGGGCGTTGGTGCCGCTGAATCCAAACGAACTAACGCCGGCAACTTTAGCGGGCTGCTGGGAAAAACTTTTAACGGTGGCGCGCCAGTTTAACGTTTCAACCGGCACATCTAACTGCTGCCAATTAAAATGCTGCGATTTATTGTGTAAATGCAAATGAGCCGGCAGTTGCCCCTGGTGGATCGACAACAACACTTTAATTAATCCAGCAATGCCGGCGGCGGATTCCAAATGACCGATGTTGGTTTTTACCGATCCCACCAACAGCGGATTCTCCCGCTCATTACCGTACACGCGTTGCAGTGCGTTGAGTTCAATCGGGTCGCCCAGAGGTGTACCCGTGCCGTGGGCTTCTACGTAATCCACATCGCGCGCCGAAACCCCCGCCCGAGCCAGGGCCGCACGTAAAACCTGTTGTTGGGCCAAGCCGTTGGGCGCGGTTAAGCCGTTGCTGCGGCCATCTTGATTTAACGCAGTGCCAGCAATTACGCCGTAAATTTTATCGCCGTCGCGCTCGGCATCCGACAGTCGTTTTAACACCACCACACCACAACCTTCGCCGCGCACATAACCGTTGGCGGCGTCATCGAAGGTGGCGCAGCGGCCATCCTCAGACAACATATTGGCCTCGGCCAACACATTGCTGCAGGTGGGCGACAAAATTAAATTCACACCGCCGGCCAGCGCCGCGTTGCAGTTACCCTGGAGTAATTCATTAGCGGCATTGTGCACTGCCACCAGCGATGACGAGCAGGAGGTATCCACCGCCATAGCCGGGCCGGTTAATCCGAGAAAATACGCGATGCGACCTGCGGCGGTGCTCAGCGAATTACCCGTGGCAAAATAGCGATTGAGCTGGCCAGACTGCTCCAGCACACGCGCGTAATCGTTGCCGCTAATGCCCACAAACACTCCTGTTTGGCTGCCTTGTAATTGATTGGGCGCCAGTACCGCATCTTCCAACGCTTGCCAGCACACTTCCAATAGCAAACGTTGTTGCGGATCCAAACTTTCGGCTTCTTTGGGCGAAATATTAAAAAATTCCGGATCAAATTCGTCCACCGCATCGAGAAAACCGCCCAATTGCGTGGCCTTATTTTTACCATCCCACTGCCAGCGCTCTGAGGGCACCGGTTTAATGCCGCTTTTACCTTCGGTGAGTAATTGCCAAAAATCTTCTAAACCGTTAACGCCGCCGGGCAGTCGACAACCCATGCCAACCACGGCAATTTTTTCCTCGCTAAAGCTGTGGCGATTACGATTATCTTCTGAAAACTTAGGATTGTCGCCGCTCGATAAATATTCCGCCAATTGATTAATGGTGGAATAATCGTACAACAACGTTGACGGCAGCGAGCGCTGCAGTTTTTCTTCCAATTCACCGGAAATTCGCACCATGGCCACGGAATTTAAACCGTAATCGGCCAAGGGCAAATTCACATCAATGGCCGATTCCGCCATACCAATTTCTGCAGCAACTTTCGCCACCAACCAAGACTGCAATTGATCGCTCGACCAACCGCAATCGCTAACAGACGACAGCGCCATTGGCGCTACAGAGTTGGCTGACTCGAGTTGGTCAGCGGCGACCGGTTCGGTTTGTTTTAGCGCCGAGCCGCGTCGATATTCGGCAACGATACTTAATTCGCCATTTTCAAAGGCCTGCTTCATGGCCAAACGCTGCACTTTACCGCTGGAGGTTTTCATTACCGACAGAGGTTTTACCAAAATTACAATTTCCGCCTCCAACTCGTGTTCGACGGAAATAGCGCGGCGGATTTTATTTATTACAGCTTGGTCGTCTAACTCGCGCTTGGCCCAGCGCTCCACCTCGTTAATCACGACTAACGCTTCGCGGCCTTCTTTTTCCAACTCAATGGCAAAGGCCGCGCCGCTGTTTAAAGTAAGCGCGTTGTGCGCCGTTTGTGTGGTACGCTCAATATCTTGCGGGTGGTATTTAACACCATTAATAATTAACAATTCTTTTAGTCGACCGCAAATAAACAGCTCTTGTTGATCATCCATAAAGCCCAAATCACCGGTTCTAAAATAATGGCCCGGATTAATGTTGGTATTGGGATTGGGATTGGGATTGGGATTGGGATTGGGATTGATATTGATATTGGTATTGGTATTAAGGTGGGAAGCCCGAGATGGGAGCGGTGTGGCTTTAAAGGTGTCCTGTGTGGCTTGATTATTTTGCCAGTAGCCCTGGGCCACATTGTCGCCTTGTACCCAAATTTCGCCCACAGTGTCGGTGGGGCAAACAGTTTGGCTGTCTGGATCGACGATTAAAATGGATTCGCCCATCAACGCCTTGCCACAACCTACGACATCCACCAATTGATCGTGGGTGATTTTGGACACATCGGCACCGTTAACCAATTTGGATTTTTCTACAGAGGTGACAATGGGCGGTGCAGTTAGCGAGCCACCGGAGACAAACAAGGTAGTCTCGGCCATGCCATAACACGGAAAAAAAGATTTCTCTCGAAAACCCACCGACTCAAACGCGCGCGAAAAAGCTTTTAATGTATCGGCTCGTACTTTTTCTGCACCAGAAAACGCACAAATCCATCGGCTTAAATCCAGCGCTTGTTTGTCTTGTTCGGTAATGTATTTAATGCACAAATCGTAGCCAAAGTTAGGCCCACCGGTGGTGGTAATATTAAATTGGCTAATGGCACGCAACCAGCGAATGGGTTTTTGCACAAACGCCGCCGGCGCCATTACATGGCAAGAAATATTACTAAAAATAGGCTGTAAAATGCCGCCAATTAACCCCATGTCGTGATGGGCAGGCAGCCAAGTTAGCACACGACTGTCGTCGTTTAAGCCAAAGCCCAAGCGAATTTGTTGCTCGTTGGTAACGATATTTTTATGGCTCACCATTACCCCTTTCGGGCTGCCGGTAGAGCCACTGGTGTATTGCAAAAAAGCCAGCGATTCGGGATGGATTGTCGGCGCGGTAAAATCGGTTGGTGTGCCGCTAGCAATTAAACTGGTGTCGATTAAGGGAATGGATTCGGCGGGTGTTTGACTAAAAGTTGTGGCCAACTCTTGAGTTAACCGACCCTGAGTCAGAATTATTTTTGGGTCGGCATTGGCGATAATGCCCAACATGCGTGTTAGCGGTCGATTTTTTTTGGGAGGAACGGCGGGCACAGCGATAACGCCGGCAAACAAACAACCAATAAATGCGCGAATAAAATCAAGGCCGGCAGGATACAACAGCAATGCCCTGTCGCCCGGTTGCAAACCGGCTTGGTGCAGCGACTTGGCAACCGCCAAGGCGCTGTAATAAAGCTCCTCGTTGGTGAGAGTATCCGTCGGTTGTTCGCCGTCTTTTAGAAAGGTAAACACCGTTTTATTTGGTGATGTTTGCCAATTACTGGTGACAATCTCGACCATCGAGTTGGCACTAGGAACTGCATTAAAGCTATTCATAAAATCCACCCATTTTGTTAGAAATTCTCGATCGACTCGAAAATTCCATCAACACAATTACGCCAGACCACAAAACAATACTACGCACCAACCCATCGCCAACAAGGGCAACGAGCTTTATTGATTTGAAGTTATTAAAATTATTTTTGAAAGTGTTTTGCCGACTATAGGAAGCTCTGAGTTAATCAAAGGTTCCTATATCAAGTCACTACCGGACAAAAAGCCATTGTTAGACAAATAAAAACCGGCCAATTGGATTATTGAGCGCACAGCAAAATTTTAGGCCAGGCTCACTACCACCAATGCAGAATAAAATAAAAGAAATTCTGATACTGCAAAAAGAAAACATGTAAACAATATCAGGTGGTTAAAATGTTCAATCGTTTACGGCTAAGATTATTAAAAAATACTGTTATTAACGACTGTATTTATTAATAACTCTATTTATTAATAACCCTATTTAGTAACAACCCTATTTATTAACAACCCCGGATTAGCACCCCCGCCGACTTAAACTGCCGATAACATACACTTTAGCCGGTTACTCAAGTGCCGGAATCGTGAAAACATGCTTTTTACATGCTTTAAATCGCGAAACCGTAAGTTTGCTATCGCCAAGGCATTGCAGGCGTAAAAATATAACCACGGACCACTACGAACCAACAACGAGTACAATCCAACAACGAGCATTCAACAACTTTAATTGAACATTTTTTTACTGTTACTCTACAGCGAGTTTGGCTATGCAATTCAGATTCCTACTTAGCATCGCCTCACATTGATTCAAATTTTCATCTGATTAAGTCGTTCATTTTGTAAGAATGCTAACAAATGAATTTTTATATTAATACGACACTGCGATTAAAGTTAGCTGGTTAAACCTGCGAAGCCCGCAAAAATGTGAAGAAGAACAAGTCTTATGTTTTCCTTTTTGATTCATGGAACCCAACACATCTTTAATGGCGTCAAAATAAATACCACCAACATTGGCTACTACGCTCATGGCTACGGCTAAAACTCACAACAACAAAACCCTTTATTTTTATCAGTGATTCAAAATAGCTCATTTTGTTTTTTTTGGTGCAGTGCCGCATCTTTTTGTGGGCATAATAAAAATTCAAAATAATGTATCCATGCCTTCGCGCCTGATGAATCATGGCTGTTAGTTTGTAACTGCCACTCTCGAAATAACAAAACTTGGCAGATTAATTCTTACGGGAATTTTTATTCATCGCCCTTGCTTAAAATCGTCTCCAATCTCGTCGCGAACTCGGCCCGCCGAGCAGCCACACCTTTGAACGGTCAAGCCGTCAACTACGCGCATGACATAAATAGAAAGAGCTAATACATCCCCGCTTGTTGATTAACCAATCTCAACTAGACTCATTTAATTAAAACGCCAACAAAAAGACATTATGCGCACTGTATCCTTATTGGCATTTGCAGGTTTGCTTAATTATTGCTGCCACGCATGGGGTGAGGTTGAACAAAGTCCTCGATCGGATCCCTTGGGCATGGAAGAGGTAGTGGTGACCGCCACGCCTATTAAAGCCAGCAAAATGCAGCAGAGCTTGTCGGTTAGCCAAGTTAATGCAAAGCAAACTAAAATTCAGGCGACGTTTAATACCGCGCAACTGCTCAACGCCGTTCCGGGTGTGCGCTCAGAAGCCAGCGGCGGCGACGGCAACGCCAACATTACCGTTCGGGGTGTGCCGATTTCCGCCGGTGGTGCGCGCTATGTGCAATTACAAGAAGATGGATTACCGGTGTTGCAATTTGGCGATATCGCCTTTGCCACCGCCGATCAGTTTTTACGGATAGATTCCAGCGTCGAGCGCATTGAAGTCGTGCGCGGAGGCTCGGCGTCTACCTTGGCGACCAACTCTCCGGGCGGAGTGGTTAATTTGGTCTCTAAAACCGGCGCTGAGGCCAGCGCTGGTATCACCGCCACCACCGGACTAGGCTTCGAGCAACATCGGCTGGATTTTTACTATGGCGAGCCCATCGCCAACAGCAATACGCGGTTTTTTGTGGCGGGGTTTTATCGCCAAGGTGAGAGCGCCCGTGACGCCGGACAAACGCTGGAACAAGGCGGGCAAATTAAAGCCAATATCACGCAAACTTTTGAGCGTGGGCAGCTCACCTTGCGAGGTAAATATTTACGCGATAAAACCCCAACCCTCTTGCCGGTGCCGGTGCGCGTGGTCGACGGCGACATACAAGCACTTAACGGTGTGGATCCCCGCCAAGCCATTTTTTATTCCCGCCATTGGCCCAACGACAACACGCTAAATCGCAACAATCAAATCGTTAGTACCTCAATTAATGATGGATTGCGTGTCGACAGTTTAACGCTCGGCGGTGAGTTGCAATGGGATTTATCCGATACTTGGCTGTTGGCGAATAATTTTCGCCACGCACAAAACCAAGGGCGGTTTGTGGGTATTTTCCCCACCGACAACGGCTACAGCGAGGGCCCCTTTACGTACGCCACAGGTGCCAATCGGGGCGAAGAGTATTCCGGCCCCGTCTTCAGCGCGGTAACCTTCAACGTAGACCTAAACAATTTGGATAACACCGCCAACGATTTGCGGTTTAATAAAAGTATTGATCTAAGCGATGAGACGGAGCTGAACCTCGGCGCGGGTTGGTATTACGCCCAGCAAACACTGGATTTAACCTGGCACTTTAACCAATATTTACTGCAACTCACCGAACGCAATCCAGCGCTGATCGCCAACGATCAAACCAGCAACAGCTCACCCGGTTTATTAGCCCAAGGCACCGACGTTTTTGGCGGCTGCTGTAATCGCACGTTCGATATCGACTACACCACGTCATCGCCCTATTTTAATGCTCGATTAAATCAATCGCATTGGCATTGGCAGTTAAGCGCCCGCCAAGATCACCTATCGGCAGAAGGTTTTGCAATTCAGGCTCAAGACCAACAGTACGACTTCAGCAATCAGCGCGAAGTGGATTACCAAGTCGATGAATGGTCTTATTCGGCCGGCGTCACCTATCTGGCCCACGCAGATTTATCCGTGTTTGCTCGAACTAGCTCGGGCCATAGCTTCAGTTCCGATCGCATTTTATTTGAGGGTTTCGACCTAGACGGCAGTCGCTCTGTACCCGTTAACCAAGTGGAGCAAACCGAAGCCGGCATAAAGTGGCGCAATGCCAACACCAGTGTGTTTGTAACGCTGTTTAATGCCAACACCGAAGAAACCAATTTCGAAGCCACCACCCAGCGTTTTACCGATCGCCGTTATAACGCCTACGGGCTCGAACTGGAATCTTCTTACCAACTGAATAACTTCACACTGCGCGTTGGCGCCACCTACACCGACAGCCGCATTCAATCGGCAGAGGATTCCTCGCTCGAGCGCAATACCCCCAGGCGGCAAGCCTATTGGAGCTACCAAATTCAACCCACGCTGGATGTGCGGCAATGGCAGTTGGGATTGTCGCTGATCGGCGCTACGCAATCTTGGGGCGACGATGCCAACAGCATTCGATTAGATGGCTATACTGTTTTAAGCGGCTTTGTTGCGTATCAAGCCACCCACAATATCAGCGTGACGCTGCAGGCGAACAACCTCACCGATGAGTTAGCCTACAGCGAAGTAGAAAGCAGTGGCCACGCCGCTCGGGCATACGACGGCCGCACCGTAACAGCGTCTTTTAGTGTTGAATTCTAGAACGCGCTTTCATTCATTCGGCCGGCTTCGTCAAAATGAACTTAATGCCCGTGTCACTGCAGAAATTTCTCCGTCCAGCGATAAACAAAATCCCCGCCGCCATTGTAAAAGCGCCGATGCTTGCCACTGCGCTAATGTTAATCCCGTTGTTCATCTCCGAGCGGGGCTTTACCGAGCCAGATAAGCGAATAGCCTATTATCCAGCTCCCGAATCTCAATCCGATGCCCGAGCCACTTACCCAATGGCAACGCTGGAGCTGTGCAGCGACTACCACAATAACCGTATCGAATTTCGTCCTTCCCCTCTTAAAACCCAGCAAGCGCGGAGTATTTTACTGCTGGCCCGCGGTAGCGACATCGATGTGCTCTGGACGGTACCCACTCAAGAGCGCATGCAGCACATTAAGCTGGTTCCTATTCCGATCGACAGAGGGCTGCTGGGTTGGCGTTTGCTTTTGATTCACCAAAAAGATCGCGACAAATTTGCCAAGATTCAATCCGTGCAAGCGCTGCAACAATACATTGGCGGACAGGGCCACGACTGGCCGGATTTAACCGTGTTGCGGCACAACCAATTAACCGTAAGCGCCAGCTCTACCTACGAAGGG
Source organism: uncultured Cellvibrionaceae bacterium (assembly GCA_964342265.1). Lineage (GTDB taxonomy): Bacteria > Pseudomonadota > Gammaproteobacteria > Pseudomonadales > Cellvibrionaceae > Halioxenophilus. The sequence goes on from CAYFFE010000108.1 coordinate 9,044, forward strand.
TTATTTAGCATGTTGAGTCTGGATCATATCGACTATTTCCCCCGATCCATTTCCGAAATTTGGCCGGAGGCTCAAGCTCATCAACACCAATCCATTATTATTGAGCCAACCTTGGCACTAAAGTATCGCCAGGGGTTGTATTTTTTCGTTAACCACCAAGACGAACAATTGTATCGAGCATTAACCGAATGTTTGCACTCTGCCGCGCGCAATGGCGATCTCAAAAAATTGTTTTACGGCTATTACTATTCAGATATTACTCGTGCCAATTTACACCAGCGCACAGTCCTCGAATTATCCGTTCCAGAAAACATACAACACACACCGTTGCCGCCGAGCTATTGGTTCTCGGTGGAAGAACTAACGCCCAATAAAAACACTGGTCAAAACGCCAACCCATTGTGAGCAGTAAACACAAAATTAATCAGCGAATCGCCCACCGACTGGTGGCCACAGCCTTGGTGGCAACCATTGCAGTGGCTTTTTTGTTTATGCTGTTGGAAATCTCTTACGTTAATCATCGCGAACGACAGCACGCCTTGCAGCGATTTCAGCAAATTGAACGCAGCTATTTACCCAGCCTGACCACCAGCTTGTGGGAAGTGAATATTCGATCTGTAAACAACCTATTGGATGGTTTAGCCACATTGCCCAATGTTGGCCACATACATTTGATTGATGAACAGGGCAATGTTTATTCCCGCAATACCGATAAAACCGACGCCTTTGCCCAACAGGATTTTTTGTTGGTACACACCGAGGCCGGTAAAGAGTTTTTACTGGGCAACTTAACCGTAAATTTAAGCAGCAAGGAAATCTTTGCCGCCTCAATAGAGCAAACGCAACAGATTGTTTTGTTGATAATTTTGTCGCTACTCACCAACTCTATTATTTTACTGGTGTTATTGCACCGGTTCGTGATTCGACACCTAAGCCATATTGCCCAATTTGTAGCCACTCACAGCAGCCAAGACTTAACCAGCCCTCTGCGCTTGCGCCGCAAAGTGGATGCAAGATATAAAGGTTTGGATGAAATTGATGCGGTTGTGCAAGCCATTAATGATTTTCGAGAAGATTTAAAAGTTGAGCTCTCAAGGCGGCAAATAGCCGAAAACGAATTGATTGCTTATAAAGACAACCTAGAAACTATCGTTCACAAACGCACACTGGATTATCAATCGAGCCTGGGCCAGTTAGAAACCGCGGCCAAGTTAGCCGAATTAGGCGTTTGGTCTTGGAATTTAAAAACACATGAAGTCACTCACGATAATCGACTCGCGGATATTTACGATTTTCCAGTCAATTCATCCGAAAGTATTATTGACCTACTCAACAAACGCATTCATCCAGAAGATTTAAATGGGGTAATGTCGAAGTTTAAAGAATTTCGCGAGCATGGCCAATACTACGAGGATGAATACCGCATTATTACCCGCTCCGGCGAATTGCGGTTTATTCGAGCTGGTGCGATAAAAATATACTCCAACATTGAACATGTCGACAAGCTCATCGGTGTTGTGTTGGACATTACCGATCAAAAACTGTTGGAACAAAACCTACGCTTTGCGAAAGACCAAGCCGACGCCGCCAGTGCCGCCAAAACCAATTTTTTGGCCAATATGAGCCACGAAATCAGAACGCCAATGAATGCCGTGTTGGGCATGCTGGTATTGCTCGACCGAACCGGCTTGGATACCAAACAGAGCGATTATTTAATTAAGGCGCACTCTGCCGCTAAGTCGTTACTTGCGCTTATCAACGATTTATTAGATTACACCAAAATTGAAGCGGGCAAACTCACACTCGATATCCACGAATTTGAAATCAATGATTTACTACAAGAATTGGGAATTATCTTATCCGGAAACCTAGGCAACAAATCTATCGATATTTTGTACGACATCGATCCCAATTTACCCAAAACACTGATAGCCGATCAGTATCGGTTAAATCAAATTCTTATAAATTTAGCCGGCAATGCGTTAAAATTTACAGAAAGCGGCTTTGTGCAAATTAAAATTCAACTGATAACCTCAGCACCGGCCACCACATTGGAGTTTTCAGTCATCGACAGTGGCATTGGCATATCGGAAGAAAAACAACAGGAAATATTCGAGGCCTTTTCTCAGGCCGAGGCCTCAACGACTCGACGTTTTGGCGGTACGGGCTTGGGGTTAACCATTACTCGCCAGTTAATTGAACTTATGGGAGGCCAGCTGCAAGTGAACAGCCAGCCACAAGAAGGCAGTTGTTTTTCGTTTCGAATTACCACACCGGCCATCGCCGACGCCAAAATACTGGAGCCCAATTGCAGCGCAGTAAAGTTAAAGCAAGTCCTTATTGTCGATGACAACCCGAAAGCAATTAGCACCTACCAAACACTATTTACCTCACTGGGGTGTGTTTTAGAGCCGAAACCCAATTTAATGAAAGCGTTACAAGCTATCATTAAAGACGAGCAAACCTACTCTTTAATTATTTTAGATGGCGACCAAACTAACTTTGTTAATCAATTTCACGCCTTTGTTAAAACCCTAATCGAGAAAATTAATTACTCCCCCACCATAGTCATTATTTCGGCCAATGGTTTAACATTGTTAGATCAACTGCCAAACGACGACGCATTCAGCTCGCTACCGCGGGCCGTCTTAACCCGCCCTATTACGCCCCAACAATGGCTCGATGCCATCAACAACAATCAATCGGAAATAAAACGCATCGGCACAGGGGTTTTTAATAAGCCGTTATCTGGGCTGTCGATTTTGGTGGTGGAAGACAATCTCATTAACAGCGAAGTGGCCCGCGAATTGTTGGAATCGGAAGGTGCCCGAGTTTATTTGGCCGAAGACGGCGAGCAGGGCGCGCAAGCTGTATTAGCAGAAGAAACGCCCTTTGATGTGGTGTTAATGGACTTACAAATGCCCAAGGTCGACGGCCTGGAGGCCACGCGCCGTATTCGCGCCGATGGCCGTTTTGCAAACTTGCCCATTATTGCCATGACCGCCAATGCAGCCGCGCAGGATAAACAAAATTGCCTGGATGCTGGTATGAACGATCACATCAGCAAACCCATCGAAATAGACGTTATTATCACGACCATTGAACGGCTGCGCTTTGGTCAACAAAACAGTTAGGGCCTGTTTTTATGGGAAACTCTGATTAACTCATCCCTGAGTTAATCGCCGTGCGGTAATTGAAA
>CAYFFE010000109.1:0-11647 GCA_964342265.1 uncultured Cellvibrionaceae bacterium
TTCTGTTAAATTTCGGCTCCGCCTCACCGATCAAGCTATCGTTGGCAATTCGTAAATCGGAGGCAACGGTTAGTCGCTATCCTCGTCCATTCTCTTATAAAGGTCAAATTTCAGGCCTTGCCAGCGACGCCGACGGCAACGAATTGGAGCTTAGCTATTCCAACTTGGGGTACCTCTCTGCAGCCGGTGTTGGTGTTCCCGATTTAGATGCGGCCGTTACTTTTTATACCGAGGGTTTAGGCATGGTGTTGCTGGAAACCCGCAAGCGTAAAAACCGTATCGAAGCCGTCATGGAATCCGCCGATGGTCGTGGCTCACAAATTATATTAATGCAATTTACCGATGGCCAATCGCGCATTTACGATCGTAACCCCGGCAAAATTGTTTTTTACGTTAACGACCCTGCACAATTTGCCTTTCGATTTGCCGCCGCGGGTGGGCAGATTGTATTACCACCGATTCCGCAGCCCAGTTTAGGCGGTGTGGTTGTGGGTTTTGGTCGTGATTTGCACCAAAATTTAATTGAGATAGTTGGTGTTAATGATGCCGAAGACTCCTATTTATCGGCATTTGGTATTGGCGTTAGCGACCTAGAAGCAGCGAAAGATTACTATGTAAATACGCTCGGATTTAAGGTGCAAGCCTTTTTAAGCCTGCCCACTTACGATGAGTATATTTTAGAAGGTGTAGAAGGCTCGGGACTGGTGCTAATGCACTGGACGGATGGCCGCCCCATTAATTACACAGACAACCCGGTAAAATTAGAGATTAATACTATTGCGCCGTTACGTTTGGGTTTTAAATCAAAACTACAAGGTTTACGCGTTAAAAAATCCATTGGCCAATGCAAGCGCTCTGGTGGTGAGCTGCCGGTAAGCACAGTCTACGATGCCGATGGTACCAAAGTAGAGCTATTTAAAGCGCCTTGGGGCGTTAGTGAATCTGCCTGTTATTAAACACTTCGTTAAAAATTAAAATTTAGTAAACGCAAATCAAAGCGCGCCCAAGCGGCGCGCTTTTTAAACGCTCTTTGTAAAAATTTGAGCTAAAAACCTTAATTTAAAACTTTAATTCAAAAACCAAGCTCAAACCCAAAATACACACGATCTTGCTCATCAAACTGGCCGTATAACCCTTGATTGTCGCCAGCAAATAAATCCGCACCCACCCAAAGCTCCAATTGGCTGTAGAGTAAATGGCTCAGTTTAGGCCGAATTAAATAATCGCCTCGGTTAACGGAATAAATTCCCTGTAGGCGTAGCGTCCAGGTTTCGTTTAAATAGGTTTGTTCGGCCAGCAGGCTCACGGTGTGTTCGGTTTTATCGCGGATTATTGGCGATTTATGGTTGGGTAAATGGCTTTGAAACCACTGCCCACTAATAAAGGTATCGGCCAAGCCTTGCCAATCCAGCCCAATAACCGAGCTAATCTCCTCGCTCTGTTCAATGCCATTGTTGCTCTGGTTAAACTGCGCCACGTGAAAGCTATGGCTAAACCAGCCGATTTCGGTGCGCAGGGTAAAATCGCCGAAGGCATTGCTGGCAGTGGTGCCCACAAGATGACTGCGCTCGTAAGTGGGCGTTATCGTAATTTGTTGTTGCGCTAGCCGTTGGTAAGGCACAGCAAAATTGCGATAGTGGTAAAAATAATTCGCGGTTATATCCCAACCTTGCCAAAAGGTACTGTACTTAAGGCCTGTATCGCTGTCTGTTAGCTCATTGTTGGGTAATTCGGCCTCGTTAATTACCACGGTATTAAATGTTTGATTTACTGGCGGCGCGGGTACCCGCAGTGGGCTGGTAATTTCAAAACTAGTGCCGATTTCGGCCAGTTCGTGATAGGTGGTGTCGGGTATCCATAGCCATTGTAAATTGCTGTTGTTGCCGAGCGGAATCTCAACATTAATCATCCACAATGGAATACGCGACTCGTCAAATGCGTCGAGAATAAATTCCCGAAAACTTTGTGGCGTTACTACGTCTAATACTTTAAGCCCGTCGGCTTGGCCCCACACCACTTGTTGCTTACCTACACGCCAGTAGGCATTAAGCCATTCGGCGTCTAGGTAAAGTTCGCTTAATTCCAGCGAGCCGTGCTCACCTCGGTACCAGGGTGCACTGGCATTACTGTAGTTGTCGGGTTTGCGGGTATCGTTATTTAAACGGTTTTCGGTATCGAGCGATAAGCGCGTAATGGCTGTTAAATCGGTGTTATTGGCAAAGCCATGGTTCCATTCGAACGTTAATTGGCCCTCAAACTTTTGCGTGTTGTTATCCGTTACCGCCCATTGCTGTTGCCAGCGGTTGTGCCAATCCCCCGCCAATAAGGCCGGGGAGGCTAACAGTAAGCCGGTTGTTAAAACACTCTTACGATTAAAACGCCTTATGTAACCAAAACCCCTCATGCAGCTAAAACTCATCATGCAATTAAAGTCCCCGCTTTAAACTGCGTTGGCTAAACAGCTGGTTATCTACTGGGGTTTGATAATCCACATCGCTAAAGCTAAACACACTGGTGTGGCCGGTTTTATGATTTTCCATTTTTAATTGATGACGTGTCCAAATGCCGTCGATTTGGCGCACATCGCTGGCCTCAAGGGTTTTGAGTAAATTGCCTTTAATGTCCCAAAAATTGGCTTTAACCACCAAATAACTTTTTGTGTCCACCCAGAGTTCGGTGCGGCTATAACCGAGTTCTTTAGCGATTTCGTCGTTTTTTGGTAATGCCTCTAAGTGATGGGCTTTGGTATTGTTTAAATCCACGTCGCCCAATAATGTGTAATTAAAATCGGCGGGCTCTAGGCGGCCTTCTTTTTTAATATCCTCGTAGGTGAAGTCGGTTCCCAAAAAGTAGTCGCCTCGGTCGGAGGCAGAAATTCGCCGTACCTTGCGCAACGCCGGCAAATACAACCATTGGTCGTCGTCACCCTCAACCGTGGCTGGGTAGTCGTAGGTTAAAAAGCCGGTATCGCGCACGTTGGCTGGGCTTGTGTAAAACAGCACTGTGCGTTTTTCTTCGCCAAAGTATTTACGGTAGCCGGTGGTTTCGCGTATGCGCTGTTTGCCGCGGCGATCGGTTAGCGTCATGGTTAGGTTGCGCGTTACTTGCAAGCCATCGTCCATGCTATTCACTTTTTGCACAATTTCGGCCGCGGTTAACGGTTCAGCTTGCGCTTCTGATAGCGGCAGCTGGGTTAATAAGCCACCACTGGCAGCAAGCAGTAACATGGGTAGTACACTCGATGGGTTGTTGTCGGTATTGGTTGCATCATTGGTTGGCAGCTGGTTTTGCGTGAGCTGCAAGTTGCCCATAATAAATTTGGGTTTTACCAATTTAACAATAGCGGGCAATAGGGTAACGCTGGCGATAAAACTGGTGGTAACCGCTAGGGCCACGATAGTGCCAAAATTATTTAACGGCACTACTTGGCTACTAATCAGTACTCCAAAACCACAGGCAATAGTCAAAAAGTTAAACAGCAGGGCGCGGCCAGTGGTTGGGAATATATCCAAAATTTGTTGGTCAAATTCGCTCGCACTTATGGTCGATTGCGTGTGCGACCACAGCGTCATTTGGTTGCGAATGCGGTCTAGCGTGTGAATAGCAAAATCTACCCCCAAACCAATGGCCACACTGGCAAACATCGAGGTACCAATGCCCAAAGTAATACCCAGTAAACTCATGGCGGTGTAAATAAATAAAATGGCACTGGCCACAGGAATAATCGCCAACACACCGGCAGCGGCGGAGCGGAATAATAAGGCCGATACCAACAACACCAATACCAAGGCAATGGCCAAACTGTAAAAGTGGCTGGGGCCTATGTTTTTAATCCAGTGGTAATTAACGGTAACGCGGCCACTTAGGGTTGCGGTTATTTGGTTGTTATTAAATTCGGTTGCAATGTAGTTTTCTAGGGCTTCTATTACGGGTTTGGTTTTAGAATAAGCCCCGTTGTTCATTAATACGCGCACGTTGGCGGTACGATAGTCGTAATCGATTTCTTCCTCAAAATCGGTTGGGTCGCTAGAGGTGTTATACAACAACATATATTGGGCTACCGCTTGCTTAGAGGTGGGCAACACATAAGCATTGCTATCGCCATTATTTAATACGCGATTCATTTGCTTTAAATAATCAACAATCGACGTACTGTTATTCACGTGCGGCAATGTTAAGGCAAAGGCTTGCAGCGCCTCGATTTTTTGTAAATTCTCCGGGTTGAATAAATCTTCTGGGTTGGGTGTTTCTATCACAATATCGATATTGTTAGTGCCATCGGTATGTTGGTTAATCGCCCGGTCGGCTTGATAAATAGCCTCACTGGGGTGAAAGGTATTCATGCGGTCTTCGTCGATTTTAAGCTGGCTAGCACCAACGCCACCGATAATGGCCAATACCACACCAGCCACCGCCATTAACTTCGCATGCCGCAAGCTAAAGCCACCTAAGGAAGACATTAACCGAGCAAAAGTATCGGCAGACGATTTTTGTTGCAGTTGAATAAATCGGTTGCTTACCTTGGGTTGCAACCAAGCCATGGCGGCTGGCAAAAAAATCAGTGAATAAAACCAAGCAATCGCCACACCCAGTGCCGTAAACACACCCATAAATTTAAACGGCGGCATTTGCGAGGCAAAGTACAAGCCCATAAAACCGGCGGCGGTAGTTAAGGTGGTTAAGGTAATTGGCCGCCAAATATCCGCCAATGTGTGAATAACCAATTGCCTGCGGGAGTGATCTGGGTATTTGGTTTGTAAATCGTAATAGTGGCTAAAAATATGAATGGTATCGGCCACAGAAACACCAATTAAAATCACCGGCAGCGCGTTGGTAATTACATAAAAGGGCACACCGCTGGCAGCCATCATGCTCAAAGTAATTAATACCGAGGCCGCAATAATTACATTGGCCAATAACGCCGGGGCGATACGCCTAAAAGCAAAGGCAATTAAAATAGTAATAATTAAACCGGCCAAAGGGTTAAGTCTTTTTGCATCGGCATCGATATAACTGCCCAAGTAACCGGCCACGGCACCTTCGCCGGCCAAGTACAGTGTTACTCCATCGTCGGTTTTTATCCCGTTTACTAAGTTTTCCAGCTCAATATAGGTTTGCTCGGCTAAATCTTCGTTAATCATCTCTACAACAATTAACGTCATCTGGCCATCGCGCGAAACCAATTTACCTTGGTAAAGCGGGAAATCATTAATCGCTTGGCGAATAGCCAGTGCCTCGCTGGTGCCGCTGGGTAACGGCTCAAAAAACGGGCTAACATCCAGGCCCTCGTCGTTGCCGGTAATATTATTTTCGGTGGCGAGGCTAAAAATACGGTCTGGGTCGACATTATCAACCTCGGCAACACGCAACGAGAGCTGCTCTACCAACTGCAATACCTGCGGTTGATAAATACCATCGGTTTGGCTGTGGGCCACGGCAATTACAAACGGGTCCGCCAGGCCAAATTGCTCCTTAACCTTATCGCGATACAAAAGCGCCGGGTTATCGGGCTGCATAAAGGCATCGCTGCGGGTATCTTTGGTGAGCTGTGTAATAAAAGACACCAACGCCACCAACAGCACAACGCTGAGTAGCGTAAACAGCTTGTGGTAACGCACCACAAAGTTAAAAAAACGATAGGCGCGGCCATCGAACGTGTTGGGTGGGGAATGCAGTGGCTGTTCCATAGGGCTACCTCAAGGTATTAGCATGCATGTGCATATATAAAATAAAAAGATGTATATGCATGTATGTGGGTTTAATAATCGAAACATTCGGTGTTAAATCGGTCGGCCAATTAAAGCCTTAGTAGTACAAACGTGGAGTAGGGTTAATTAGTCGAACTTATCTTTTAAGGCCACCACGGCCTCGTTAACGGCTAAAAGTTGGCTAGTGAGCGAATCGCCCAATTGCGCTTGCAGTTGCTCCTGCACCACTTCCCAATCTTGCTCGGCTTGCTTAAACAGCGCTTGGCCCTCGTTGCTAAGGGTTAATAGCTTCTCGCGCCGGTCCGAGCCCTCTTTAGCCGCCAAATAACCATCGCGCAGCAGCGGCTTAAGGTTACGCGACAGGGTGGTTTGATCCAAAACCAACACATCCTGCAACTTGCGATTAGTGGCCTCGCCCAGGTAATACATCGCCCGCAAAATCGCGAACTGGGTAATCTTAATGCCGTGGCGCGCCATGCTGTGGTCGTAAATCTGCGTCATTACCCGGTTGGCCTTGCGTAGGCTAAGGGCTAGGCAGGGGCTTATGCTTGGTTTTTGGGGTGTGGTTGGTGTCGTCATTTGGGTAATTTAGTATGTATATGCATGTTTTGTCAATATCGAAATATAGAGTGTTGTTTACTGATGGTTGTATCAAAAGACGCAAGAGGATGGCGCTAAATTAATCTTAGAAAATACTTTATGTGTAATTGGTGACTTTAGGCGGTTGGAAAATAGCATTTGCTAATTTTTACTTGTAACCTAACCGCAGTTAGTTGCACTAAAAGAAGGAACCTCAATTAAGGAAGATTCTTATGGAGCCGGTAGCCAGCGCGTTCGCCACAATTGTCTCATTAACGGTAGCGTTTATTCAGGAGCGTAGAAGTAGTAAGGCCGCTTCTATAGAAGAGTTTGAGCAATACCTAACTGAACAAAATCATCAGGATTTGTTAAAGCAAATTGAAAGCTGCAGAACCACTGGAGTTTATGTTAAGGCGATTCTTAATCAACAAATACCTCTAATTTTTAAAGAGTTGTCGAAAATTAATGAAAGCCTCAATCAAATAGACCCGATGTATTATTTTGGTGAGCTTAAAGACTTAGCCACCAATAATAAAGATCTACTCTTAAAAGCAGTTGAAAAAATAGAGCAAAAGCTACAAAAAAATCCTCTAATAAATCAACATACTGTTGGTGATAGATCTCCCGCTATTGCAGCGGGCCATAGTAGTACTGTTAATGCATCCATCGACAACTCTATCCAAACAACTACTAACAACAACGTTGATCAATCGAAAATCCAGACAATTAACGGTCCTAAAATAAGGATAGGCCAGCTAATAGTTCAAGACCAAAGCACTGTCCCACCCACGGAACCTCCAAAATCCAACCTTGCAGATAAAGACAAAAATTTAAAAAAAACTATCGATGTTTTTTCAGAGTTAGACAAAAAAATCGGCGAAGTTTACGAGCAGATGTACGATTCCTTTACCGGGCCACTGAATTATCTGTATGAATCGTTGGTAGTCCAGGGCAAAAAATGGCTAGGAGATTTTGGTAGTGAAGGAGAACTATGCTTAGAATTAATTACACTGTGTGCTAGCCCGTACAACCAGGCAGATAAACCCGATGGCTTGGAAGAGGCTTTAGAGGCGATTAAGACTTGCTTTAACCAGAATGAAAGGTCCAAGTCAAAGCTGGTAAGCACCTATCCAGAGTTTACGCAGCTTTTAGCTTTGTTGTTAAAGGTTAATGCCTATGCCAATAAAAAAGAAAACATTCATAAAAAAGTATCTGTTAACGAAGAGGATAATATCGAAACTAGCGTAATTTTAGACGAAGTACCTTTAAAGAACTATAAAACATTATTAGATATCAGCTTGTTTATTATCGCACAAGGAAAGGCAAATTTAGTTGTTAGTTTTGATCCTAAACCTCCCGCCAAAACTAAACTGATCGATGATTATTGGCGCGACCCAAACGCAATTTTATTAGATAGCAATGAATCCGCCTTGCCCATTGGCCCAGATGAAGATGCACAGCTAGAGGAGTACATAAGAAGCCTTCTAGTAATAATGGGCAAAGATGATGAAGAAAGCATACGTTTTGCTAGGGTAGTTCCTCAGCTTGTTGGCGAGTTCAACCGGATTGCTGTACGCGACCCAAAAACTAAAGAAGAGCTATTAAAAGACCTTGAATTTTTACTAAATGACGACAAAAAACAAAAATACAGCCAAAAGTATATTTATTATCGTGAGGGCGATCATCAATTGGCCGGTTTGATTGAGCAACTAACCAAATTAGATCAAAGCCTAATTCCTATCGTTTCTTGGCGCGAAGGTGGCACTAGCTTTGTAATTAGCCCAAATGTTGCCACCCACTTAATCGATTTATCAAACCTAATTGCCCATCAAGTTACCAAACAGTAAAGAGCGCTTACTTATGTACCTTAATTTTGAAGATAAACTTGCCGAGGGCATTGAGATCCCAGAGGGCAATTATTGTAAAAAGGCTTATACCTATGAGCTAGAGTCAGAAGACGCCTGGGCGTTAAATACTGCCCTTTTAACCGGTAGGCCGCTACTGGTACTTGGCCGCCCGGGTGTGGGTAAATCGCAATTAGCTTTTGCCGCCGCCGCTGCATTAAAGTGGCAAGCGGAGTTGTTTTCCGTTACGGCACGCACCGAGCCAGAAGAGCTATTGTACCGCTACGATGCTGTTGCCCGGTTGGCGCAGGCACAGTTAGGCGTGCAGTCTACTCAGGATGCTCAGGATACTCAGGATGCAGAACAAAAATTACTGCCTCACAATTATGTAACCCCTGGAGTATTTTGGCAGGCCTTTGCTCCCAATATTCAAACCAATGGCGAGCCGATAAGTGAACCAGTAAGTAGTACAATAGATAACTCAATAGATAATCCAATTGGCACAGTATTACTGATAGATGAAATCGATAAAGCCGACCACGATGTATGCAACAGCCTGCTCGATGTTTTAGACCAAAAACGTTTTTTTTGCCCGCACCTACCCAAAGGCAAACAGTGGATAACAGCTAATACAAACCTTAATCCGCACCTAGTGATATTTACCTCCAATAACGAACGCGATTTACCACCGGCGTTTATTCGCCGCTGCGTGGTACACACAATGGACGCGGGCAAGGACATTAAGTGTTGGTTAAAGCGGCGTGCTAAGCGGCATTTCCCTGAAAACTCAAGCAACGTTAATTATCGTTTACTGTGGCACGAAATAGAGCTGGAGGATGATAATAATGGTAATGGTGTTGCCCAGAGCGTAATAGACTTTGCCATAGAGCAATTTGCCCAACAGGAAGCCAAAGCAGAGCAGGGCTACCTAATGCCTAATTTAGCCGAGTTTTTGGACTTTTTAACGGCTGTTGCTAATCATGCAAACACCGCTGAAAGCGAGGCAGAAAAAAAAGAAAAAATAAAAAATGCCGTAAACTGGGTAAAACAGTTTACCTTAACCAAATCCGATCAATTTAAAGGCCAGTAACCGATGTTTGGTGGCGAAAAAAGCTCCGGCGCGGCAGATTTAGTCCGGGCTTTAACCCGGTTTGGAGAAGCCGGTGAAAACTCAGCTAAGTTTTTGGGGTTTGAACCGGTCGTCCCTAAAATTACATCAAGTGAGAACTCACAATCAATTGCAAACGAGGTGAAGCAACAGTATCAAGAGTTGTCGGAATTGCCACAGCAATCGGAAGATCACCGCTTACCATTGCCATTTTTTGTGGTGCGCCAAATTGTAGCTTATCAATTGGATCGCCCAACGGCTTCACTTATAGAGTCTAAGGATTTACCAGATTTAAGCAAGCCCGAGGGTGGCTCACTGCCATACCCGGAGCGGATAGCCTGGTCGCAAATGCTTACCTTTTTTAATCAACAATTATCCGCAAAACACCCTGGGCATTCTATTAATATACCCAAACTGCAACAGCAATTAAGTCGGTTGCAACCGGTTATACATTTGCCCAAAAAACCAAAAACCATTTGGCGACAAGAGTGCGAAATATGGCGAGATACCAGCCAGCGATTATCCCCTGTGCACGACGATAGCCGCTATATTATTGGTGCTTTAAAAGCCGTGCGGGGTGCGGCTGGGCTTACCGAGCGCATTATTAATCACGACCCACTCGCCCCAAAGCTTGCTCGTCCCAACAAACAAAACCTGGCAAGCAATTCTACAAGTAGACCATTAAAAAGTGCAGCGACTAGTCCTAGCCAATTGCCCAGGCATAGTCAAGTTATTATATTCTCAGACCTAGGTGTATACAGTAACGACCAAGGCATAGCCAATAAATGGCGTTTGTTAGGGCAACAACTTAGCCAACGGGGTATCAAGCCGTTAGTATTAATCCCGGCGGCCAAAAGCTTATGGCCCGCTAATTTGCTTCCCTATTTTATTTTGGTTTATTGGGATGCCAGCCATAATTTTCGCAAACCTATCAGTAAAAATTACTCCACGCCGGTAATCCCCAAAATTAGAAGCAGTGATAATTTAACCTCAGCTCAAATGCTGTTAGCAAAAGCCGATTTTACCGTCCCAAATTGGCGATTGCTCTTGGCACTGGCGGCGCCAGCAATTCGCATAGAGTATCGTTTACTGAGCCATTTACGCCGATTGTTACCAAACTTAAGTATCACCGATGAGCTGTTGGCCATTAATAGCGGCGATGTTTACCAAACTCCAACTGGGGTACATTTTAAACCAGAGCATAAATACAAATACGAGCAATTATTCAGAGACTTGCCGCAAGCAACACAAGAGCAAGCGTTTGAGCTAATTAACCGTTGCCATTTCCCAATAAATAAAAATAAACACTTACGAGCGGAAGAAAAGGCCTATTTTGAATGGTTGCAAGGTGACAGTGGTGCCCTAACGCAGCTGTTGGATTGCTATTTAATAGAATCCAAAGAAAATTCAAAAAGTCGCGGTAACCATTTAAGTTACCAAAATTGGATAGCAAAAACTTTGCAGCGCATACCTCAGGATGCAACAAACTCCAAACCTCTTAAACAAAAAATTATAGAGGTTTCGCATTCTGTGCAGGCCTATTACATCGAACGAAACATTAACGGCCAAGTTGATATTCCCGATACTATTGGCTTAGGTGAACTTGGCCTGGACCATCAGCACCAAGAAACGGTTACTTTATGCCAACAGGGGAATGAACTACGGTTAGCAAGGCAGGGAGAACAAACCGAAGGTTTGGTTCTTAAACAAAACCTAGCAACTGCCAAAGGTACGCTACGCAGCCGTATCAACCAGCAGCCTTTTGCTCAGCAATCTTTAGCTCACATACAATCGTTGAACAATTTCAACGATGGCGATGTGCTTGTGATCGATGCTATCGACGGCCAATACGAAATCCGCCAAATTACCATTCCCCACTGGGCCACCGGCCTATACCGCACCACCCAAGGCCTATTCGCCCAAATAAAACCCCAATACCTACCCCCAGGCCAAAGCTACACCGAGCTGCCCTACCCAGAATGGGCCGATGTGGTGGAGGTAGACGGCTACGGCATTTATGCCGAGGTAGCCATAAAAACCCCCGGTGGAGAAGAAATAAGCCAACGCTTTCGCTACCTACCACCGGGGCAGTTTGTAATGGGCAGCCCGGAGGATGAGCCAGAGCGGAATAGTAATGAAACTCAACACCCGGTTACCCTAACCCAAGGCTATTGGCTGGCGGATAGCGCCTGCAGCCAAGCCCTGTGGCAAGCGGTAATGGGCGATAACCCCAGCCGTTTTAAAGGCGAGCAAAACCCGGTTGAGCTGGTAAGCTGGGAGGATTGCCAAGCCTTTATTAAGGCACTTAACCAACGCTACCCCCACTGGCAGTGCCGCCTGCCCACCGAGGCCGAGTGGGAATACGCTTGCCGTGCAGGTACGGTTACCCCCTTTAGCTTTGGCGATAA
>CAYFFE010000110.1:0-11508 GCA_964342265.1 uncultured Cellvibrionaceae bacterium
AAATACCTCGCAAAAACCCGCCTCTGCTCAACACGAGGGCGCGAACTATACGCAAGGCTGGCTACCTGGGCAAGTAATATTTTCAGTTTTCTTACAAGATTTTTAGGATGCTGATTTATTGAACAAGTGGGTGAGGCAAACCCAGTTTTAAAACCAGTAGTACTGAACAAGCCTTAACACGAGAAGAAGCGCGAGGAGAGGGAAGATCCATTTGGAGACACGCCGAATAACGGCAGGATCGATGTTGCCACTGAAGCGCTCGGCCAGCGGCACTAACACCAATAAACCAACGAAGAGAACAGCAATGATGATGAGTACATTCATACTCGTCATGATAAATAGTTAGGGCAGTATCGTCACCCGGTTTCTACCATCGCCTTTTGATTTGTATAAAGCCTGATCCGCCCGAGCAAAAGCGGACTCTGAAGAATCGTCTTTTACAAATTCAGTTAATCCAAACGATGCGGTAATAGATACGGGGTCGTCTTTGAATTTAAACGGTGCTTTGGCCAGCGCCTGACGAATGCTGTCGAGCACTTCTTTGGCGTCGGCAGCGTTGGTTTCCGGCAGGATAATAACGAATTCTTCGCCGCCAAAGCGTGCGATAAAATCTACGGCTCGCAATCGTTGGCGAAGAATTTTTCCAATAATTTTTAAGACACGATCGCCGGTTTGATGGCCGTAATTATCGTTAAATTGTTTAAAATGATCCACATCCACCACGGCAACACACAGCGGCCGGTGGTAGCGCCGCCAGCGAATTAATTCTTCGTGTATTTTTTGATTGTAAGCGTCGCGATTGGGTAAACCGGTGAGATGGTCGTGTAGAGCTTTGTGTTTTTGTTTGGCTAGCTCTTCTTGAATCAGTGCGTAGCTGGCCTGTAATTGATCGAATTGTTGCTGCAGCTGGTTGAGTTCTTCGTCGTATTGTCGGTTTTGTGATTCAATTTCTTCAATCAAAACGATGGTGCCGGCTAAGTCTTCCAAATGCCCAGCGACGCTGGATTTTAAGGCATCTACTTCCGACGTATTGTCCATATCAACAAGCATTTTGGTTTTGTAATCGCTGAGCTGATTTTTAACTTGTGTTTGTGTTTCGAGTTGTTTTTGCTTGTTTTGTGTGAGTATTAGCCAGTGTTCTTTTATATGCTCCAGCGCGGTTTCGACTTCTTTTAGGTATTGGGTAAAATTTTCGTTGGTAACCAAATACGCTTGTAAAAATAAATCGCGTATGTCTTCGAGCGTGGCGACCATTTCGTACCAATTTAATCCGGCATCAATACGGCTTTTAGCATCCACAAATTTTTGTTTAACGCAGTCGTCCACCATAACGCCATCGAGCATTTCTTGCAAAATACTGGTTATTTTGTCGCTGATACTGGTGAAGGTGGGTTCTTTGTCGGCTTCGGGCTTGGCGGCGGCTGTGGGTTCTACCACACCGCCGTCTTTAAAGTCGGCGCTATCGATTTGGGCGATCGCGTCGGTGTGAGGCTCTGCATCGGCTTGTTCATCAAGCACGAGATAATCGGCTTCAATAATGTCTTCTTCGAGATTCGGTGACTGCCGGGTTTTTTCATAGCCTGTTTCTTCATAGCCGGAGTCGAGCTCGTCGTCTTCGCTAAGCCTGGCGGTTTTTTCTGCCTCGGCTGTCGGTTGTTTAATACGCGCACTGTCGCCTAACAGTCTGGCCAACCAACCGGGTTTTTTAGCGATGATTTGTTCGAGCACCTGTTTGTGTAGGTCGGATATTTCGCGCAGTAATTGCGGATAGGCGTGTTGATTTTTGGTGCGAACTTTGAGGAGCTTTTTGTATTTTTTTAGTTGGCTCTGAGTACTGCCGCCGGGGTTGAGCGCCAGCAGGTTGTCCACCAGCTCTACTAGGGCATCCAGGCTAACAGCAGCGCGAGTCGGCTTACGACCACTGACCTTGTGCGCGGCTTGCGTAATATGGTCGCTGTTAACGACCCGTGTGGGCTTGCTGTCGGTGAGCGATTCGAGCAGTTCATCCAGCTCGGGATCAACGCCCTTAGCCACTTCGCCCAGGGCCCGGAGGCAGGTACGCAATTTATGTATTTGTGACAGGCTGCGCTTTTCAGCCGATTCTTGTTCCGCCAGTGCCTGCAGGTATTTGTCTCGCCAACTTACGGCCACGACTTGCATTCTCCTGATAGATCGGCTTCTTGGTTTATTAGTTGCTCGATCACCACTCCAGTCACAAAAAAGGGGCAAGCTTTGTGGGCTTACCCCTTTTCTGCTAAAGCTGATTAATCAGTATAGCCAGATCTGGCAACTTGGCAGGTTTTATTGCTGATTGCGAACCTTGTTAACTAAGAAGTCAGCTACTTTAATCATATTTTCCTGGCTGCCAGCTAAACGACCGGTTACACGGTATTTGCCATCAACGATCAACTCAGGAGTGCCCTGTATGCCGTATTTGCGCGCTTTGTCGTTGGCCTTTTTGGCCAAACTGGAGATGCTGAAGGAATTGTAGGTGCGATCGAAGGTTTCTTGGTCTATGCCAAAGTCGGCAAAGAATTTGGCTAACGCCTTCTCGGAAACCAGTTTCTTGCCATCCACATTCAGGGCATCGAACAATGGCTGGTGAATCTCGTCCAATTTATCCAGCGCTTTAGCGGTATAAAACGCTTTAGCGTGGACTTCCATGGGCTTATTCCAGATTGCTGGCGAGGCCACAAAGTTAACGTCGTCGGCTAGCGTTTTTTTCCACTTTTGAATCAGTGGCTCGAAATGGAAACAGTGGCCACAGCCGTACCAGAAAACTTCGGTGACTTCGATTTTTTCCGGATCTTCGGTGGCTACCGGCTCGTCGATGATTTCGTAGTGAACCCCAGGCACATAGGCTTCCTGTGCCGTTACAGAACTGATCATCGCCATGGTTGCCAGCATTAGGGCAAAGGCTGCCAGGATCTTTTGCATACTTGCTCTCCAATTTATCGTTTGTTTTTGAGGATGGATTAGACCTGTGCGGGTGCTACAGTTCCCTTCAAGCCCATTCAAACCCGATGAAGTACGAGGTTTGTGATAGCGACTATACCGCCGCTGGCTGAACCTGACGTTAACGGCCGCGCCGGACACAAAACAGGCGGCCAAGGCCGCCTGTTTTTATTGTTTGTGATGATCGTCTAGCGATTAATTCAGGCCAGCGATGTAGTTAGCCACCGCTTTTAGCTCGGCATCGGTTAGGTTGCGCGCCACACTGCGCATAACCTTGGAATCGCCATCGTTGGTACGCTCACCGGCGCGGAATGCGCGCAGTTGCTTCTCGATGTATTCCGGATACTGGCCGCTCAAGCGCGGATAACCCGCCGGACTGTTACCTTGGCCCGTTGGCGAGTGACAGCCCATACACGCCGGTACGCCAGACTCCGCATTACCGGCACGGAAAATACGCTTGCCCAACGGCAGTGCGTCTACTTCCTCGCCCTGGTTGGTGAGGATCATAAACTCTTTGGCACCGCTTAATTGCATGCTTTGGCTGGCGAAGTAAGCCGCGATGTCGGCTTTGTCTTGCTCGCTGAACGAATCCAACATGCCGGTCATTTCTGGCACGTTACGCATACCCGACTGGATATCATTCATTTGCTTTAAAATGTACTTTTCGCCCAAACCAGCAATCTTAGGGAAAGTGGGCGCGGGACTGTTGCCATCGCTACCGTGACAAGCGGCACAGATCGTTGCTTTGTCTTTTCCGGCGGCGGGATCGCCACCGGCGATAGCGAACTGAGTGATGCAGCCGAGCACAGCGGCCATGAATACTTGCTTTGCGATTTGGTACATTTGGCTAATCCGTAATGTTTTTGATCTCTATCGAACCTTAGGAAGCCCTGAATCAGAAGCCCTGAATCAATAGGTTCTGCGAATTCAGGCGGATTCTATACGGTGTGGAATAGGATTTATACTCCAAAAGTGATACGCCGCTGACAATAAAGCTGGTTCACCCCCACCGCCACCGTTACAATCTGCCGACTTGGGCGCGATATTATATACAAAGCGAATTATTAGACACCCCTTTTATCTTGGCTATTTGCCAAAGCTCGATCTATGTCAAACATCAATTTCCGCAGTGCACAGTTTTTTCAAAGCGCGCCCACCCTGGCCAGCTGCCCACCAGAGGGCGGTCGAGAAGTGGCCTTTGCGGGTCGCTCCAATGCCGGAAAATCCAGCGCAATCAACGTTTTAACCGGCAACAGCAAACTCGCGCGCACCAGTAAAACACCGGGCCGAACGCAGCTGATCAACTTTTTTCAACTGGCCGACGAACAGCGGCGCCTAGTGGATTTACCGGGTTACGGCTTCGCCAAGGTGCCATTGGCCACCAAGCAGGAATGGGATCGCAATTTGTCGCAATATTTGCGCGAACGGCAATCATTGGCGGGGTTGATTTTGTTGATGGACATTCGCCAGCCCATGAAAGAATTCGACACCATGATGCTGAATTGGGCCATTGAGGCCGACATGCCGGTGCACATCCTGCTAACCAAAGCCGACAAGCTTAAAAAAGGGCCGGCCAAAAGCACCCAATTGCTGGTGGAAAAACAACTCAAAGAGGCGGAAGTAGACGACTTGGTGAGCGTGCAGAGCTTCTCGGCACTGAAAAAGCAGGGTGTGGATCAATTGCAGCGAGTTTTAAACCAGTGGTTGTCAATCGATAATCCTGACACCACAACGCCAGAATCTGGTGGTTAAGCGCGCGGCTTAACATTCGATAAAGCCCGTTTACGCCTCGATAAATACCCTAAAAAAAGAAGCCCCGATCATCACTGATCGGGGCCAACACACACTTTAGGGAGAGCCTGCCTGTTTGGTCTCAGTAGCAAGCTGAGGCTTTGAACATACCGTGTTCTTACCTTGCTTACTGTGACCCGGTTTAGGCAGGTTTGTTCATTTTGGTGAGCGGTTTACAGCAACTTTACACTTTATTTACCCGCTTGGCAGACAGAACAGCTTTTATGTCGCCTCAGGCATGGTTTCTTGCACCACGGGACTGTCGGCAAACGCGTCACGCACGGCAAGCAGATCGGGGTAATCGGTGAGGTCGTACAGATCGCTAAATTTTACCCAATCGATTAACGCAATCAGGCACATCACCGGAAAGTTCCAATGCTGAAAATCGCCGCCACGAGCTCGCTCGCTCAACCATTCCAATAACACCGGCAGACGTTCCCACTGCAATTTAAAAATCAACTGATCCGGGGACGGCTGCAAACCGGAATTTTTGCCCATGAATAAAATAATCAGCGAGTCGGTAACCGCATCGATGGCGGTGATTAGGTTTTTATCTTCAATCGACGGTTTCGACAGCGCGAATTTATCCATTAAATAATCGGCAATCACGTGCGAATCAAACACCGTTTGCTCGCCGTCCACCAACACCGGCAACTTGCGGATAGGCGAGATTTTAGAATACTCAGCGCGAGTTGCGTCGTCGTAAACATTAATGGCTTCAAACTGAAAAGGCTGGCCCGCCAGCAACATGCGAATGCGACGAACATAGGGAGAGGGTTTGGATCCGTATAGGGTTAGGCTCATGGGACGCTCTCTGGTGGTTGGATTTATTCTATCCTACTCCACAACCATTCACATAACCAAACTAGAAACTAGGAGACCAAATTTCAAAAATAGCTATCTAATTCCACGATAGAAAATATCGCCTTCATTTATACCCAGGTCTCTTCTCATTGCGTTTAACATAGCATCGGCTTTTTCTCTCATTTCCTCCCATGACGAGCTTTTATCTTCATAGACTAAAGGTAGAAAAAAATCGATCATATCATTGTATCGGTCCATAACGTCTTGACTCGATGCTAGAGAGATAAACCCATATAACTTATACCTGTTTAACGCAAAGTTATTTTCCACATCCTTTGCAATTGAAGTTTTTTTGCTAAAAAAATTGCCCTCTAATTCTCTTAAGATTTCTGCCACTACTAGCACTACTTCCCTATAAATTGATAACTTGTCAAAGTGGCGCCCAAGCTCTTTATGCTTTAAATAATCAACTTCTGCTCTAACATGCTCTAATACTAAATCATTTTTAATTTGCAATTCATTTAGTAGCTGTTCGTGCTTTGACCTTTCATTTTGCATTAAACGATCAGCCCATACTTTTCCTAACCAACTTGAAAAGACTACTAATAAGAATGCACTACCTCCCAAAGAGGTAATGATTGCAGCAGCTAGATTAAAGACATCATCTCGAGTCATTGAAATTGACCTATACTTTAGTGAGCTTCATCCCAATTATCGCCCACACCGGCTTCAACAATTAGCGGCACTTTTAACGTTAGCGCCTCCGACATTAATTCGCACAATTGGCGGTTAATTGCATCTACTTGATCTTCGGCCACTTCCAGTACCAATTCATCGTGCACCTGCATGATAATGCGCGCGTCTTTTTTATCGCCTTTTAACCAGTTATGTACTTTGATCATAGCGGTTTTAATAATATCGGCGGCGCTACCTTGCATAGGCGCGTTAATAGCGGTGCGCTCGGCGGCTTGGCGACGCATGCCGTTTTTGGCGTTAATTTCGGGCAGGTACAAACGTCGGCCCATTAGGGTTTCTACATAGCCTTTTTCGGCGGCACTGGCTCGAATTTCATCCATAAATTCGGCCACACCGGGATAGCGCTCGAAGTATTTATCGATATAGCCTTGGGCATCGTTGCGGCCTATGTGCAGTTGCCGCGCCAAACCAAACGCCGACATACCGTAAATTAATCCAAAGTTAATGGCCTTGGCGCTGCGCCGTTGTTCGTCGCTAACCTGTTCTAACTCAACACCAAATACTTCCGCCGCCGTAGCCCGGTGAACATCCAAATCGTTTTTAAATGCATCGAGCAGGCCTTTGTCTTCCGACAAGTGCGCCATAATGCGCAATTCGATTTGCGAGTAATCCGCTGCAACAATTTTATAGCCCTCTGGAGCGATAAAAGCCTGGCGAATGCGCCGGCCTTCGGCATTGCGGATGGGGATGTTTTGAAGATTGGGGTCAGACGACGATAATCGCCCGGTGGCCGCCACCGCTTGATGGTAGGACGTGTGTATGCGGCCGGTGTGGCCGTTGATCATTAGTGGCAGTTTATCGGTGTAGGTGGATTTTAATTTAGCCAGGCCGCGATATTCCAACAGTAATTTGGGCAGCGGGTAATCCAACGCTAAATCCTGCAGGACTTCTTCTGCCGTTGAAGGCGCGCCGGTTTTGGTTTTTTTAATCACCGGAATATTGAGCTTTTCGAATAAAATATGGCCCAGTTGTTTGGGCGAGGCTAAATTAAATTCTTCGCCGGCTATGTTGTAGGCCTCTTGTTCTAGAGATTTTAATCGGCCGGTTAATTCCTCGCTGTGTTTTTTTAACAGATTGTCATCCACCAACGCGCCGGTGCGTTCGATATCGGACAACACGGCCACCAACGGCACTTCGATTTCTTCCAATACGGTTTTTAAGCCGCTTTCGGTGGCGAGCATGGGGTAGAGTTTTTCGTGCAGTTGCAACGTAATGTCGGCGTCTTCGGCGGCGTAGGGGCCGGCTTGTTCCAGCTCGATTTGATTAAACGTGCGCTGCTTGGCTCCTTTACCGGCGATGTCTTCGAAATGCACGGTGGATTTTTGCAAATACAATTCTGCCAGGCTGTCCATATCGTGACGCGTGGCCACGGAATTCCATACGTAGGATTCCAACATGGTATCGAATTTTATGCCTTTTAATTCGATGTCGTAATTGAGCAGCACACTGCGATCGTATTTTAAGTTTTGGCCAACCTTGGCAAGTTTGGCGTCTTCCAATAACGGTTTGAGTTTATCGAGCAGGGTTTTCCGATCAATTTGCGCCGGCGCATTGTCGTAATCGTGGCCACAGGGCACATAAGCCGCCTCGCCAGGTGTTACCGCAAAAGACACCCCCACAATTTCTGCATCCATGTAAATTAAGCTGGTGGTTTCGGTATCGAAGGCAAAAAGCTCTGCGTTGGCCAGTTTTTCTAGCCATTGATCCAGCGTTTTTTCGTCGGTCACAATGTCGTATTGCACGGGTGCCGATGGCTGCAACTGGGGCTGATCGACTTGAGATTCTAGCTCGGCAATCCAGGTTTTAAATTCCAGCTCTTTAAACAGCGCGAGCAATTCGTCGTTATTGGGTTGGGGTAATTGAATGTCCGACAGGCCGATGTCTAAATCCACATCGGTTTTGATGGTAGCCAGCTCGTAGGATAAAAACGCATTATCGCGGTTGTCTTCCAATTTTTTGGCCATGGATTTGGCCCCGCGAAACGACAAATCTTTAATTTTATCGAGATTATCGTAAATGGTTTGCAAGCTGCCGAGGCCCTGCAACAAAGCCAAAGCGGTTTTTTCGCCCACGCCGGGTACACCGGGAATGTTGTCGACCTTATCGCCCATTAACGCCAAAAAATCGATGATTAATTCCGGGGGAATGCCGAATTTTTCCTGCACGCCGTCGGGATCCAGTGTGGTGTCGGTCATGGTGTTAACCAGAGTAACGTGGCTATTCACCAACTGGGCCATGTCTTTATCACCGGTGGACACCACCACTTCCAAGCCCTGCTCGATGGCCTGATTGGCCAGGGTGCCGATTACGTCGTCGGCCTCGACGCCCTCAATAACCAACAAAGGCACGCCCATAGCTTTAATGATGTTGTGAATGGGCTCAATTTGATCGCGCAGTTCGTCGGGCATGGGCGGGCGATGGGCCTTGTATTCGGCAAAGATGTCATCGCGAAAGGTTTTGCCCTTGGCATCAAAGATCACCGCCACCGGGCTTTTGGGGTAGTCTTTTTCCATGCGCCGCAGCATGTTGATAACACCTTTGACTGCGCCGGTGGGCAAGCCCTTGGTATTGGTGAGCGGTGGCATGGCGTGAAAGGCGCGATAAAGATAGGAGGAACCGTCGACGAGTACGAGTGGTGGCTTAGTCATAACGTTTTAGTGGGGGTCCGATTCGTTGTGGGCAGCGGCGGTTAAACAGGCGCTGATTTGGTCAACCAGATTTTGCATTAAGGTTTGATAGCTGGTGGCGCTCACGCCCAGAGGGTCGATGCTGAACGTTTGCAAATTAAATTCCCCGGCCAATTTGGCGGCTTGCTGCGTGGGGTAGTAATCCTCCACCAGCAAACATTGGCCGGGCTGCAACTGTTCGCGAAGCCGATAGAGGTGGCGCGCACCGGGTCGCTTTTCGGGCGAGAGCGTAACGATTTGGTAGTCGCGCAATTGGTAGTGCGACTGAAAATGGCGCAGCGCATCGTGATACACCAACCAAGGTTGCTGCGCCATCGCGGACAATTGCGCTTGCCAGCGCTGATCGTTTTGGCTGGAGCGTGTTAAAAATTGCTTGAGCTGTTCGTGCAATTGAGCCCGATCGGACTCATTGGTTAGTTGTTCGCTCAATTGCGCCACCAGCGCCTTAGCAATGACTCGTGCATTGGCGGGGTTTAGCCAGAGGTGCTGGTCGGCTTCACTGTGATCGTGGGTGTGTTCGTTTTCTTGTTCGTGCTCGTGCTGGTGTTCGTTTGAATGTTCGTGCTCGGGTATTAGCGCCACCGCGCCGCTGCTAGGCCATTCGATACCGGCTAAGCGATCGGCTTGCAAGTGCGGTCGGCGACGCACCAGCGGCGCTAAAAACGCCTCCATACCCGGGCCAACCCAGAGCACAAGATCGGCGCGATCCAATCGTCGGCGCT
Source organism: uncultured Cellvibrionaceae bacterium (assembly GCA_964342265.1). GTDB lineage: Bacteria > Pseudomonadota > Gammaproteobacteria > Pseudomonadales > Cellvibrionaceae > Halioxenophilus. The sequence goes on from CAYFFE010000110.1 coordinate 9,716, forward strand.
CCGATACCGCCAGCTGAAAACCGTGCGGGCTGGCACCCGGCGGCAATAAACGCTCCACGGTTACCACATCGCCGAGAACCTCTTGGGCCAACAAATACAGCGGTTGAATGCTCACCACCAACGTTAATTGCGGCTTTTTATCTTCGGCCTGACAAGCACCGGCAATAAACGCCAAAGCGCTCAACAAGCAGGCGTTAATTAGGCCACTGAGTTTTTTATTAAAGCAGCGCTTGGCTGCCACTGTTGCAATCTGCATTTACCACCAATGGTTAGAATGGTCTAATAGCCAGCTTGAGGCCTAGCACCGTTTTAAGGCCAGAGCCCCGCGCTTTAAGGAGCCCGTCGTTGACCCAGGTTTTAGCCGCCAACCACATTAATTTTACCCGCGATGGCAAAACCATCTTGCAGGACGTGAGCCTTACGCTAAATCGGGGCGAGATTGTAACGTTAATTGGCCCCAACGGCGCAGGTAAGACCACATTGGTGCGCATTTTACTGAATTTGGTGTCCGCCGATAGCGGCCAGATCGAGCGCGCGCCGAACGCTGCCGTGGGTTATATGCCGCAAAAACTGCACATCGACAACACCATGCCCCTGTCGGTGTATCGATTTTTAGCGCTTACCGGTGCCGATAAACTCACCATCCGCGCTGCGCTCGCTCGCGTGGGCGTGCAGGATTTGGGCAACCAGGGCATTACTCGGTTATCCGGCGGCGAATTGCAGCGCGTGATGTTGGCACGGGCAATCTTGCGCAAACCCGATATTCTGGTGCTGGATGAACCCGTTCAAGGCGTCGACATCGCCGGCCAATCTCAGCTCTATCGGCTTATTAGCCAACTGCGCGATGAGTTTCATTGTGCGGTGCTGATGATTTCCCACGATCTGCATCTGGTGATGGCGCAAACCGATACAGTGGTGTGCCTAAACCATCACGTTTGTTGCCACGGCCACCCCGAAAACGTCAGCGCCGATCCGGCCTTTTTGGAATTGTTCGGCCACCAGCAGGATACCGGCGTAGCCATGTACACCCACCACCACGATCATCAACACCGCCACGGCAGTGGCGAGTGTATCGACCACAAGCACTAATTCCTATGCCCGAATTTTTATTGCTCGCCCTGCTCTCGGGCCTCGCCGTGGCTTTGGTAGCCGGACCTCTGGGTTGCTTTGTGGTGTGGCGACGCATGGCCTATTTTGGCGATACCCTGGCCCATTCGGCACTGTTGGGCGTTAGCTTTGGCTGGTTGTTATCCATTAACCTCAATTTAGCCGTAACCTGCGGTTGCCTGCTGTTGGCGATGCTGTTGGTGGTGGCACAACAAAAACGCATCCTCGCCACCGACACCCTGCTGGGCATTTTATCCCACGCTACGTTAGCACTGGGTTTGGTATTGGCCAGCACCCAAACCAATGCGCGCTTGGATATTAGCGCCTATTTATTTGGCGATTTGCTGGCAGTATCACGCACCGATACCCTCACCATCGGCGCGCTGAGTATTCTAGTATTGAGCGCCCTGGTGTATTTATGGAAACCGTTATTGGCCATTACGGTGGATGAAGATTTAGCCAAAGTGGAAGGCGTGCCGGTATTTTGGGTGCGCACCGCATTGATGTTATTAATGGCGTTAGTAATCGCCATCGCCATGAAAGTAGTGGGCGTGCTGTTAATCACCGCGCTGCTCATCATTCCCGCCGCCGCCGCCCGCAAACTCAGCAAAAACCCCGAGCAAATGGCCATCACCGCCAGCGGACTGGGCATGATCGCCATCGCCGGCGGCCTGGGTGCCTCGTTT
>CAYFFE010000111.1:0-11503 GCA_964342265.1 uncultured Cellvibrionaceae bacterium
ACGATGGGACAGCATAAATCAACAATGGAAACGTCCACAAAAAGGCCCCTTGCTGGTTATCCCAATCGATGCGATCTTGCTGCTCGAAAAAAAATTTCAAGTGGGTTGCGAATAAGGATTCATCCAAACGCGCGGCCATGAAGGCGCGGTCCCGAGATGCGCCCTGGCGACCGCCGATATTGGCCACCACCAGCCAGGGCGATTGCGCCAAGGCATCGTGGGTGGGCAAACTAACACCTCGACCGTTGGCCAGTTTGAAATCACTGCCGCGCGTTTTTTTGGCAATGCGATCGGGATAGGCACTGGCCAGCAATAAGCCAATGGCCAGATGCTCTTCTAGCGGGTTTTGTACGGATTCGACCGACAGCATCGATTGAGTTTGGCGTAATAGCGCCTTTACCTCAGTGCGCAGTCTTTTCGCCTCGTTGGTTTGGCTGGTTTGCAAAAACGATATTCGCTCGGCGATATCGGTGGAATCACTGCGGTTTTGCAACGGGTCTTTAGCTTGCAGCAAAATTGCCAACTCGGCCGACAGCGCCAGACAGCCAAGTTCAGCGCCCACGACCATCATATGGCCCAGGCGTGGATGCAACGGCACCGCCAGCAGTTTTTGGCCGTGTTCGGTGAGTTGCTGGGTGTTGAGTGCATTAAGCGAACGCAATAAATCGCAGGCGGCATTTTGCAAGTGTGTGGGTGGCGTATCAAGCCAGTGCAAGTGTTGCAAATTGGGCTCACCCCAGGCTGTTGCCTGCAGGATCAACTCGCACAAATCGGCCGATAAAATCTCTGGAGTGTCCTGATCCACCCGCTGTTGATGCTGGGCCTCAGACCACAACCGATAACACACCCCCGGCGCCAATCGTCCGGCTCGCCCCGTACGCTGGGTGGCAGTAGCCTTGGAGACGGTATGCACCTGCAAGCGGCTGAGGCCAGTGCGGGGGTCAAAGCGAGGGCTGCGGATCAAGCCAGAATCCACCACCACGGTAACCCCTTCGATGGTTAAACTGGTTTGAGCAATGCTGGTGGTTAGGGTAACCCGGCGCGAGCCGGGCGGCGGCGGTTGCAACGCGCGGCGCTGATCCTCAAGACTTTGGCTGCCGTGTAATTCGCCAATTTGCACCGACTCCGGTAATGGCTCGTCGCCCAGCAATTGATTGAGCCGACGGATTTCGCCCACACCGGGCAAAAACACCAGAATATTGCCTTCGGTTTCATTGATTGCCCGCAATAGCACGGACTTAACTCGCGCCACCGAGTCCTCCGCCGGCTTGTACTCGCCACAATAGTGAATGGCCACGGGATAAGAGCGCCCTTCGCTCACGATTTGCGGCACTTCTGCGTTGCAGGCGGACTGTAAAAATTCGGCCAAGGCCACGCCGTCGAGCGTGGCAGACATCACCATGAGCTTTAACGGCTGCTCGCGCAGATCACCAAACAGCTCTCGACTGTTTAACGACAACGCCATGGCCAGATCAGAGTCGAGATTGCGCTCGTGAAACTCGTCAAAAATCACCAAGCCCACACCTTCCAAGCTGGGATCGGCCTGCAAAAGGCGCAAAAATACGCCTTCGGTCATGACCTCGATGCGCGTACTGGCAGACACCTTGGTATCCATACGCAATCGATAACCCACCGTCTGCCCCACCGGCTCGGCGAGCAATTCGGCCATGCGTTGCGCTACAGAACGCGCTGCCACGCGCCGAGGCTGGAGCAGTAGGATTTTTTGAAGGCCCAGCCAAGATTGATCCAACAGCGCCAATGGCACCAATGTAGTTTTACCGGCACCCGGCGGGGCCAATAGAAGCAATTGATGGTGTTGGAAAAGCGCTTGTTGCAGTTCAGGCAGAACCTGAGAGATGGGTAGTTGCGGGAAATCAGTCATTCAAATAGGAGTGATGCCAAGAGGGCCCTCGTTCGCGAAAGGGCCCCCTTAAAAAACGTTAAACGGAAAGCTTAACGCAATATTATAACGGCTTGCGGAATTTTAGCGTAAAGCGATCGCTGGGTCCTTCGAAGTTTTCATCGCGCGTGTCCAATTGCAGGTTGTCTTCGGGCTGGTAGTGCACATCGCTGTAATCGACAAATTCAAAGCCCGCATCTAAGGCTTCTTTGATAATAATAACCGGATCAAGTCGGCGCCAAACTGGGCGGGTGTACGGCTGCATATGGCGGCGAGTGTGATCAACCACGCCGTAAATACCACCGGGCTTTAATGCAGCAAAAACTTGTTTGTTCAATTCTGCGCGGGCCTCTGGCGTGAGGTTGTGAGCGTTACGGAAGGTTAGCGCCATATCGACGTTTTCGACATTAAGATTAATGTTTTCCAAATTGTAAACGTATTGAATATCGGTTTTTTTGAATTCTGTATCGGTGGAAATCAATTCCACATCAGGCAATCCCCAATCTTCCAACTTGCCGTCGATGCGATCAGTACCCACACCCACGTAGAGCTTGCCTTCTTTCTTTAATGAGTGACCTAATACTTTGGTGTACCAGCCAGAGCCAGGAATTAACTCTAATACGGTCATGTCGGGTTTAAGGCCGAAAAACTGCAGTGTTTCGATTGGCTTGCGAGCAGGATCGCGTCTTCGCTCTTCTTCGGTGCGGGTTGTGGATTTTAAGCCGATAACCAGCGCGTGGTAGGTTTCGTCCTGCACGACTTCGGGCGCAGACCATGCCGGCGAGGCAATCAATAACCCAGTCGCTATCACCGCCGCTGTGGCAGCTCGGCCCAATTTAGAGAAAATGTTGTTCGAAGCTTTGCTCATGATGTGTCCCCGGTAAGAGTGTCTCATTGGTTTTTAGTTTTTCTAGACCGCTTTATGTCTGCAAAATCGGCAGAAAGTTCGATTTTAGCGGGCGGCAATGACGAGGACCTGTCAGAAATTAACTGAATGGAGTGGGTTAACCGAGCCCATTAAGTAATGCAGCGATGACTATCACCTGCGGCAAAGTAATCAATGGCAGAAACAGGGCCACCTTCCAGGATTTCATGGTGTCTTTAATGACCATCACTTCGGTGTAGTCCGTGGCCACGCCGGCCATTAAAAACGCAAAGCTGTTGCCCGGTGCCGAGGTGCGATTGAGGATATCGGCGGCTATGGGCGCGGAACCCTCGGAGCAAACCTCGATGACCGTGGCCGCCACCAGTGTCACGGCCAAGCCCAACGCCGTGGGCCCGAGCCACTGCTGAAACATCTCGGGGCTCATAGACGCGCGGATGATCGAAGCCAGCACCACACCAAACAGCAACCATTTAACGACAATTTTCGAGCCACTAAAGGCATCGTTAACGATTCTCGACAGCAACTCTCGATTCCACCGAATGGCTTGCCAATGGTTTTTAACCTGTTGACCAAAACTTAACGAATTATCGGCCAATGGCGAATTTACTGCCTCTTCTTGACCATAGGTTGGTAGCTGTCGGGCGCGCACCAACTGATCAAATACCCAGCCGGAGGTAAATGCCAAAATCATCGATAAACCGATGAATGCCAGAGTCCACTGCCAACCAATGAGCGCAAATAAAATAATCGTTAACGACAGCGAATTCCAAGGGCTTGCAATCAAAAACGCCATGGTTTGGCCCAGACTTGCGCCTTTTTGATAGAGCTTCATGCCCACCATTAAAATTCCGTGGCTGCACAAATCCATTAAAATTCCGGCGCAGGTGGCGCGAACCAAACCGTTAACACTGCCACCACGCCCTAGAATCTTCATCACCAACGATTGCGGAATTTGACTGAGCACGCCCACAAACACAAAAGCAAACACCAAGCTCAGCCACATGGTATTCATCAACTCTTGTACGGTATGACTGGCTTGCGACACCCAGGAACCAGCAGACCCTGCCACCCCAAACAAGGCGGCACAGTAACCGACAATCACCAACGTTAAACTGCCCCACAGCAACCAATCGATCTTATCCTTGGGTGTTTCGCAACAGTTGCTGACGGTATCTGCCTGGCTGGACTCAGCTGTGTGACAACAATCGGCGCCAGGATGTTGAGTTTCTGGTTTATCTGAGCAATGACTGGAATGGGCCACGAGAAATAAAACCTCCACGACGAAGATAGGCTCTAAGGCAGTGCTAAACGAGTGAAACTATTTACACTAGAAGCTATTTACACTAACCGTGCACCGCTGGCCTGAAGCATCTCTAAATGAGTGTCTGACGCTACTGTAAAACTTGCTGCCAGCTTTCCACAAGCGTTGAAATAAGAATTTGCCTGAGTGAACGGCTTTTAAATCTGTTTGACTGTAAAACCATGCCTCAATATTGGCTGATGCACCCCCGTCCAAACCGCGCCGATGACAGCATCAATCTTTGAATTAAGTCACTTATTCAAAAATAAATTAAAAAATTTTAAGTCGGATCGACACGATTTTACGCGCAAATGAATGGTAAACGGTGTTATGGAGATCGCTTTAACAAAATGATTTAAAGCAATGATTCGACTTAACTTTCTTAAAGCAAGAACCTATCTCCAAAACACGCGTGAGGATTATGGCTATACAAAGCCTGTTGGCCGTGTCATAGTTTCTTTCCTCCCTTGTGTTTTTCTCCCCTGTTTACGCCTAATTTTCTAACTGGCACATCTGCCAATTTACTGTTATAAAAAAGTCAAGTCAGTCACCGAAATTGAGCTTTTTAGCCCAACCGATGAGTTCAATTGCGCTGCCTTACACTCCACAACTCGACGCTGAAAGGAAGTGATGCTTATGGGTGAAACGCAACTCGCCGTAACCAGTAATCCTAACCTGCCAATCCGCTACGTCCTCGACACTAACGTCCTCGTCCACGATCCCACAGCTCTGCACAAATTCGAAGAACACCATGTCGTTATTCCCATGACGGTTTTGGAAGAACTCGACAAGCTTAAAAACGGTCGCCATACCACTGCTGCGGATTGCCGACAGGCCATTCGCGAACTGGATAAGATTTTGGGCCGCGCACTGCCAGAGGAAATCGAACTGGGCGTTACCATACCTCGGGCCAACGCCAAGGATACCGAGGGGCGGTTGTCGGTGATTATGCCCAAGCAGATCGAAAACCTAACGCTGCTGCCAACTCACCTAAACGACAATAAAATTCTTAACGACATTAACCTGCTCAAACACACCTACCCCGATCAAAAAGTGGTGTTGGTCACCAAAGACATCAACTTGCGCTTAAAAGCGCGCGGTTGTGGCATTGAGGCCGAGGACTACCACAACGACCAGTCCGTTAAAGACATTGAACAACTCAGCAAAGGTTTTATTGAGTTTGAAGGTAGCTTTTGGGATCGCATTAGCGAGGTGGAATCCGAGCAAAAAATGGGCTACACGCTGCACTACCTGCCGCGCGTTGCGCCGCTGGAAGACGTGTACTACAACCAATTTATTTTGGACGATACAGGCTTTATTGCCCGCGTGATGGAGATTAGCGAAGATCAGGTAACACTGCTGCATCTGGATAAAAACTACCTGATGGAAACCGAGGCCTGGGGCTTAAAACCACAGGATATTTATCAGGCCTGCGCTCTGCACCTGCTGCTTGATCCAGATGTTCACTTGGTCAATCTAACCGGCTCGGCGGGCTCCGGTAAAACCATTCTCGCGCTGGCTGCGGCCATTGAAATGACCATGGCCACCAAGACCTACCGACGCATCATCGCCACGCGCAGTACCCAAGGTTTGGATGAGGAAATCGGCTTTTTACCGGGCACCGAAGCGGAAAAAATGGAGCCTTGGCTGGGTGCCATCACCGATAACCTGGAAGCGTTACACTGTGACGACGAAGACTGCTCCGGCAGCGTGGACTATGTGCTAAACAAAGTACCGCTGCACTTTAAATCGTTAAATTACATTCGCGGTCGCAGTTTTCAACACAGTTTGATCATTATTGATGAATGTCAAAACCTGACACCCCATCAAATAAAAACCATTGTGACACGCGCCGGCAACGGCTCTAAAGTAATTTGCTTGGGTAACTTGGCGCAGATAGATACCCCGTACCTTAACGCTACCAGCTCTGGTTTAACTTACCTAACCGAGCGTTTTAAAAGCTTTATATACGGTGGCAATATTCAACTGCAAGGAGTGCCTCGTTCTGAGTTGGCGGAATTTGCCGAGGCGAATTTATAAATACTTGTTAAGCAAAACCCACTAAGTTTCTGACGAACCTGTCAGGATTTAAGAAGCGCCCTGATTTTTATTGGGGCGTTTTTTGTTTTAGACGTAGGTGATTTATTTATTTCTATTGGTTTCTTTCCATTTCTGTCGTTTTTATTGCCGTAGTTTTCTTTTCTGTCCTTTCCGGCTACTGTCCTGTCCGACTTATGTCCTTTCCATACCGTTTTCTTATCCTTTCGCTGTCTGCGCGCAATCGAAGTTGTAATTTCCAATTTGTTGCACTTGCATTATTTATTGGTTCTTATTTCCCACTTTCCTCTATTTTTCTGACTTCTTTCGATTTTTCCGACTTTTTTCAATTTTTCCTACTTTTCTCAATCAAACCACTAAACAATTTCACTATTTTTATACATTAAATAACAATATTCGCCAAAAAATAATGCCGACAATGCTGAATAAAATGTTGAAAATTATTTTTTAGTTTATACAGTCATGACTGTATAAATTTTATTAAAATAAACGGCTATTTTTTGCTCAAGCAAACACAACAAAAATGTGACGCACATCACACTATAAAAATACCAACAATAATTCATTTTTTATAAACATCGTAATTAATCCTTGCTCCGATATAATCCGCTCCGCCTGAGCGTCCAGTTGTATAAAAAAATCAACTTAGCCGCTTTATTTTCTGTTGTTCGAATTTAATACACAGATACTGCGTCGAGAATAATAACGATTATAGGTATTAATTCTTTGCAGGGACCCCACGGAAGCACACAGCCTCAGGGATTGCCTCGATTTATTACTGCGCGTGCAGACAAAAATTTTCGATTATCTTGGCATGGAGAAGATCATGACCCTTAACAAAACAAAAATCGCTTCTGCGGTTGTATTGGCAAGCACACTAGTTTCAGCACCAACTTTCGCTCAAGAACTTTCTGAGGTAGAAGTGACTGTTGGTGGTTTTACTCGAGTAGACTACAGTAATGGTGATCGTTATTCAGATCGTCAGGGAGAAGATCAACTAGGCATCTCTCGTGCTGCCCTAGCTGTAACCGCTAAGCATGAAAACGTAACTGGTGTTTTTGTTGCGGGTACAGAAGTTCTTACCAATGACAACGAAACCACTGATGGCAATATCGACATTAAAGACGCTTACTTGGTGCTAGAAAAAGTTGGTGGCTCCCCTGTAACTTTCTCTGTTGGTGCCCAGCCGCTTCTTTACGGCCTTAAGCCAAATGGCTACCCATTCGACCACAGCTTGCAAGAGAGTATTGAATACGGTGCTCAAGGTGCATTTGCTGTAGCCAACCAGTTTGGACCCTCTCTAATCGCTTACGCTGACGCTGGCGACTTTAACTTCCGAGGTGGCTTCTTTGATTTAACTCCGTACGTTAGTGAAGAAACCGACCCAGAAGCTGAAGGTGCCTCTCTAGTAGATAGCTTTTTCTTCCAAGTTAAAGGTGAAAACGTAGGTAACACTGGTCTTTACGGTGTTTTAGGTTACGAGCAATTGTTTGTAACAGAAGAGAATGATGCCGAGCAAATTTACTCAATTGGTTTGGGCTGGAAAAACGCTGCTTTTGATATCTCTGTAGAATACATTGAGTTAGAAAATGCCGTCGTCACTCGTAATGACCTAATCTCAAGCTTCTTGGAAACCGGTATTGATGCTGAAGCAACTGGCGATGACGAAAACTACATCGTTATTGAGACTTCATATAAGCCAACTGAAGACGTAAACCTTTACGTTGATTACGCAGAGGCCAGCGAAGTTCTAGAAGCGACTACCGTTCGTGTTGGTATCGACTACTGGACCAGCAAACACCTTAAGCTGACTGCTGAATACGCTCAAGACGATCTGGACAATGTTGCTGACGGAGAAGAAGACAGCGTTAGCAGTATCGACTTCCGTATTACCCTAGAATACTAATCAACTCTGTTTGATTTTGTATTTAAAAAAACCCGCCAGATTGATGTTGCCAAAGCTCGGCGTAAAGCCCTTGGCTCTCTATAAGCGCTTGATGAGTACCCTGCTCAACAATATTGCCGCGATCAAAAACTAATAACCGATCCATTGCCGCGATGGTCGACAAGCGATGGGCAATGGCAATCACCGTTTTATCGTGCATTAATTGTTGCAAGCCCTGCTGGATACTGACTTCTACTTCCGAATCTAGCGCGGAGGTGGCTTCGTCTAAAATTAATATTGGAGCATCTTTTAGCATAACCCGCGCAATGGCAATACGCTGACGTTGACCGCCCGATAATTTTACACCGCGCTCGCCCACATGCGCGTTGTAGCCGGTTCTGCCCGCAGAGTCGGATAAACTTAAAATAAACTCGTGCGCTTGCGCTTTTTTGGCAGCGGCTATCATGGCTTCGTCTGTGGCATCAGGATGGCCAAATTTAATATTCTCGCGCACGGAGCGGTGCAACAAGGACGTATCCTGCGTAACCATACCGATATTTTGCCGCAAACTTTCTTGTTTAACGGCTTGAATATTCTGGCCATCAATCAAAATTTGCCCGCGTTGAATATCGTGAAAACGCAGCAGCAAACTGACAAAAGTAGATTTACCGGCACCCGAGCGCCCCACTACACCGACTTTCTCGCCAGGTTTAATGACAATATTCAGTTCGTTAAATACGGCGTCTTGCTCTCTACCGCTGTATGAGAATCCCACACGCTTAAATTCGATTTTTCCGCTATCAACCTTTAACTCTTGCGCCGACGACACATCGCGAATAGACACAGGCTGGGCTATGGAAGACATGCCATCTTCTACGGTGCCCAAGTTTTCAAACAATGAGCTGGTCTCCCACATAATCCAGTGCGACATACCGGTTAGGCGAATGGATAAACTCATGGCAATGGCGATAGCCCCCACACTAATGGCATCGCCCAGCCATAAATAAATCCCTAAAAATCCCACACTGAACACCAGCAGCATGTTAATCGACCAGATGGCGATATTCAGCAACGTCGCCAATCGCATTTGCGGATGCACCGTTTGTAAAAACTGGTCCATTCCCGCCTGTGTGTAAGCGCCTTCTCGTTGATTGTAAGAAAACAATTTTAACGTGAGTATATTGGTGTAACTGTCCACCACTCGGCCAGTCATGGTAGATCGAGCATTCGCCTGGCGAGACGATACCGCTTTTAAGCGAGGTACAAAAAAACGTATCACCAGCAAATAAGCCACCAGCCAAATAACCAGCGGTACACTCATGCGAAAATCCGTGGAAGCCAGCAACACCACAGCGGTTATCATATACACGCAGGCAAACAGCAACACCTCCAGTAATTTCATAACCGATTCGCGCATGGCCAACGCAGTTTGCATAACTTTTGTAGCTATGCGGCCACTGAATTCATCTTGAAAATACGCGTAGCTTTGATTCAACAAATAGCGATGAAAACGCCAGCGAACGGCCATGGGAAAATTACCCATTAACGATTGATGAACCAGCGCAGATTGCAGAAAAACAATTACGGGAATAATCACTAAAACGAAAAGACTCATGGCCAGCAAACGCGGCCATTGTTGTTGCAAAAATGTCTCGCGACTGCTTTCGGCCAGCCAATCCACCAACTGACCCAGTATGGCAAACAAATAGGCTTCGCCCACAGCCACACAGCCGGTCATAAACGCCATGAGTAACAGCGTTTTTTCTAACCCTTGGGTATAATGGCGAATAAACGGAAAGAGTTTGTTCGGCGGCGTTTGGGTGAATTCATCCGGATAAGGGTTCACCAACCCTTCGAAAAAACGAAACATAAAACGCTCTGCTAAAGTGAGCAACGCTCGGTTTCATTCAACCGAGCGTTGTTTAATTTATGGGAAAGGTAGGATTTAGCCTAATTGGCTATCGTATCTTAGGATTTTGTTAACCAAATCGATATTAAATCGAACGGGTTAAATCGAGAGGGTTTAAATCGTACAAACCATCAAGGGCGAATAAAAAATTAAGCCGGTTCACCACTGTGAAATCTAAATTCCTGGTCGGGAGCGCGAATTAACTCTGCTTCGAATTCACCAAACTCAACTACTCGCTGCTCAAAGCCCCGATTAACGCGCTCATCTTGCTGGGCAATTTTTTCAGCCAGTGTTAAATAATCCCGAAAGTGTCGAGACTCCGATTTCAGTAAGCGAAGATAAAATTGACCGATGTCGTCATCCAACAGAGGCGCAACCTTGGCAAATCGCTCGCAGGATCGCGCTTCAATGTAGGCGCCCACAATAAGTTTATCCACTAACGCCGCTGGCTCATAAGTTCTTACCTGCTTAATTAAGCCCCGAGCATAGCGCGATGCCGATAAAGGTACATGCTCTAAATTGCGCGCCTGCAATATGCGGGTTACCTGTTCAAAATGATGTAACTCCTCTTTTACCAAAGCCAACATTTTATCGATAATTTCTTGATTGATCGGGTCGTCGTCGATGGGCTCTAGTGGCGCAGAGAGCAGAGATTTTTTATCGGGAAATTCCGTCTCGCTTTGTTGTAGGTAAACAAAGTCTTCGTAGGGTTTTGTCCACTCGGCGACTTTATCGATATCGTTCTCGCTGAGTGCGTACCGACGCATAATAAACAGGCCGGTTTGCGCAGCTTTGAGTTCGCAGTTGCAATGATCAACCAATAAAATGTGCAGATTTTCTGGCTGTGCGGCCTGCTTAAGCCAGGAATCCGGTGTCGCACACTGCAAGAACGCCTCGACGGGGGCCAATAATTCAGCAATTATGGGGTGATTAACGGCGGTATTAGAAGTAGCTGCGGTCATAGTAAAAGTTCTTATGCATCCAATGCGTAAAGATACGAGCTTTAAAGTTGGGGTTGAAGTAGACAATCAGCGACCTAGGCCTGTCTCTACTTTTTTACGTTATCCTTTTGAGCGTTATTGGCTCCGCGCTTTTGTTCGGAGTTTTGCAGTAATTCATCAAACGACGCCTGAGCGGCAAAATAGCGTTCGAAATGCGCGCAAGATAAATGGTAGAAATCTTGATCAATCGCTTGCCGCAAAGCTTTTAACGACGAGGCACAATGTGCTGGCCGTACACGTAAACCATATTCCGAGACGTCTTCGATTTGACTGGCACCGGCTTTGAGTAAATCAAACACCCAGCACGCGGGGTTTTGTTCGGGTGCAAAATTAATTTGCTGCAACTCCAATTGCGCCCGCAAACGAGATTGATCGTAGATCTCGAAATAATTTTCGACCACCTGCGCTAAAAAGTGGGCTAAGCGATCGGCAATGACACGGCGTTGATCGTTGCTGTAGGTGTTCCAATAAATAACTTCGTGGCTGAAACGCTTGCATCCGCGACACACTTCGTCGCCAATACCCGTAGAACAAATCCCAACACAGGGTGTGCGAACAGGTTTG
>CAYFFE010000112.1:0-11373 GCA_964342265.1 uncultured Cellvibrionaceae bacterium
GGCGAGAGTCGTAGACTCGAGTATTAACTCAGGGATGAGTTAATCAGAGTTTCCTTTAATAATGAGATTTTTTTAAAACAGCTGGGTAAAAATTAAAGCACTTCTGGCCAAGCCAGGAGTGCTTTAGTGAATATTAACCAAACCATTCAACACCATCGTTATTTGATCGATATCCACCGGTTTGGTTAAAAAATCGGAAAACCCCGCATCCAAAGCTTTTTGCATATCCCGGTTAGTTGCGTTAGTAGACAGAGCAATTACAGGAATATTTTCTGTATTTTTATCGCTTCTTAAAATAGAGAGTAATTCGTAGCCGTCCATTCCCGGCATATTAATATCCATTATAATGGCATCGGGGCTCATATTGCGCGCCTTATAAAGCCCTAAAACGCCTTCGTCGGCTCGTTGAAAATCCAATTCATCAAACATTTGAAATGCTTGAGCCAACGCTTCAGACTGAGCGCCAACCTCATCGATGTACAAAAATCGCTTACCTGAAAATAAACGTTTATTTTGGTGGCCCGAGTAGGCTTCTCGCTCTTCTACTTCGTGTTGAATAGCAGCGTCTATCGATTCGAGCGGCAATTGAATTTGAAAGCAACTCCCTATGCCTTTTTCACTTTCGAACTCTAAATTGCCGTTCATAAGTTCTACCAAACGTTTGGCAATAGTCAATCCAATTCCTACACAAACGCTATCGGGCGATTCGTAGCTTTTTCTGGAAAAAGGCTCAAATAAACAGGGGATTTGTGACTTTTCAACGCCCTTCCCGGTATCTCGAACAGAAATTACTAAGTAATTAGCGGCCGTGTCCATTAAACTCACGATAACTCGCCCGCCAATGTGATTATTGTGCACGCCAAAGCAAATTAAATTAATGATTGCCTGGGTCAATGCAGTTTTATCGGCTTTGACTGCCACGCTGGCTAAATGATGGGGTTCATAGCTTAAATCTACTCCTAGTTCCTTGGCTGATTGCTGGCAGTGATCAAATACGTTGTGAATAACACTGGAAATCGCAACAGGCTCCAGGTGTGTATTGAGCTTTCCAGCTTCAATACGCGCCAGCTCAAGTACATCGTTTATTAATTCCAGTAATTGGTTACCGGCTTTGCGAATTTCCTGAATATTTTCCCGCTGCTCTTCGGTAATGTTATCTGCGTAATCAAATAACTGTGTGAATCCCAATATGGCGTTCATGGGAGTTCGCAATTCATGGCTCATGCTGGACAAAAACTCAGATTTGGCCTGGTTCGCTTGTTCGGCGAGTTTTTTTGCAGATAAAATGCGTTCATTCGCTTTTTTTAAGGCAGAAATATCAATGTTAGCGCCCGCCAAGTACTCTACTTCGCCGTTTTCATCGTAGATAACATCACCGCGAGTGCGCACCCATAACCAGTGTTTGTCTTTGTTTTGAATACGATACTCTATATCAAATTCGCCACCATTTTGAATTCTATCCCGCAGAATTTGATCAAAATGAGGACGGTCTAGCGGATGAATACGCGCGCGCCACAGTCGATAACGACGAGGTCCTAGCGTGTTGTCGTCCACGCGGTAACCCAGCAAATCCCAACAGCCCTGAGAAAATGTTAAGTTAGCGGCTTTTCGACTCCATTCCCAAATACCATCATTGGAGGAATGAAGAATTCGCTGAAATTGCGTTTGGTTTTCTCTTAGCCCTTCTTCTGCGCGTTTTTCGTTAGAAATATCGTAGTTAACACCCGCTAAATAATAAATTTTATTGTTAGCATCGCGTAATGATGAAGTTCTTGATTGTATCCATCGATAGCTGCCATCTCTGTTGCGAACACGAAAAGAATATTCGTACGACGCCTCTTTTTTTAGGGACTCCAACACTTCAGTTTGCAGGTAAATACGATCTTCTTCGTGCACATATTCAAGAATTTGCTCTACTGTTTGTATGCCTAAAATTTCATGGGATTGATACCCCATGGAACGCCACAAATTGCTGGGATGAATCTTAAAATTGGTTTCAGTAAAATCCCACTCCCAATAACCGAAGCCCCAAACATTTTGCATACGCACAAAATGCAACGACATTTTTAAAAGATTCTTTTTAGTATCTTCCCATTGTGTGACGGAACGTTGGGTTGAATTTATTCCAGGCAACATCGAGCGCCCAATTGATGCCTGCGAGGGAGCAATAGGATCCGGTATGTGGCTAAGGCTTCTGCCAGATACTCGGTTTTTATCTTTTTTATCTCTCATAGGCATTTATTCGGTTTTAAATACCGTTTGTAGCGACGTAATCAACTGGCCAATATTGATTGGTTTCGATAGTAGAGTGTTGATACCCAACTGTTCGTAACGCTGCGTCTCTTGTGACGAGGTGTTGGCAGTAAAAGCCAATTTGGGAATAGTATTAATACTTTCGTCACTGTTTAGTATTTCGATAATTTTATAGCCTTCGGCGTTTTCGATTTCTAAATCCAATAGAATGAGATCCGGCTGTAAGGTTCTGGCCTTATACACCCCCAATAAGGGTTCATCGGCTACTTCCAAATTAAGGTTGGCAATATGTTGGAACAGTTTATTCATCAACCTCACACTGGAGGCGTTGTCTTCAATGTAAAGTACCGTTTTAGGTTTATCCACATTTAAGGTAATTTCGCGCTCTTGTTCGATAATAGAGTCCAGGGATAATACTTCCTGCTCGCTCCATTCAAAACATCGGTTCAGATGAATTTCAAAACAACTGCCTACCGTTTCCTGGCTGTAAACACTAATATCACCATCCATCATTTCTACTAAGCGTTTAGTAATTACTAAACCCACCCCACTGCCCTCAATATCGGAATTCTCAGCGCCTAGTCGGTTAAAGGGTTGAAATAATTCCTGTTGTTTTTCTTCTGATATTCCCAAACCGTTATCTTCTACACTGATGCACAGCTCTTCAGCGTCGTGAACAAAGACGTTAATGTTGACCCAGCCCGAGGGACGATTGTATTTAATGCCATTGCTGATTAAGTTTAATAGCACTTGTTTCAGTCTCACTCGGTCGCACTCTGCGTACAGCGGCTCTGCGTCGTCCACATCGGCCGAAATAGTAACGCCAAATTGATTCGCTTGAGGATGGCTTAATGTAATACAGTCACGCACAATATCCGCAACCATAACCGGCTCGATATTTAAATTAATATTGCCGGATTCAATTTTAGATAAATCCAATACGTCGTCTAATAATTGAATTAAGTGCTCGCCCGCTTTGCGAATTTCTTTTAAGTTGTTGCTCTGCTCGCCAGTTAAATTAGCATCAAACTCAAACAACTGTGCGTAACCCAAAATAGAGTTCATGGGTGTTCGCAAATGCTGACTCATACCCGATAAAAATTTGGACTTTGACACATTAGCGCTTTCGGCTTCGTCCCTTGCTCTGGCCAAGCGTTGCTGGGCCGTTTTAATTTCGGTGACATCAATGTTAGTACCAGAGACTACCGTTAATTGGCCATTATCGTCGAACGAACCAAACGCTCGGGTGCGCACCCAACGATAAATACCGTTTTTGTCGGCGATCCGGTAGGTAACATCAAACGGTTTTCTCGAATTCTGCGCTTTTTCCATTTGCCGTTTAAAATGAGCAAAATCGTCGGCGTGAATTCGACGAGTCCAGCCCTGTAAGGGCCCGCCTTCATCAAACTCCAGCTCCTCAAACGATTGAAAACCCAAGTGTTGAATAACCCGATCCGAACAGTCGAGCTTTTTGGTGGCCACATTCCACTCCCAAATACCATCGTTGGACGCATTCATAATGCGCTGCAAACGCAACTCCGCGGTGCGCAGAGCCTCCTGAGTGGTATGCAATTGGCTCGCATCGAAAGCGACCCCGACGATGTCAGAAATTTTGCCCTGTTTATCGCGAATGGAATTGGCCATGGTGGTAATCCACATATGGCCGTCCGATTTTTTGAGGAGCCGACAACTGAAGTGAAAAGGTGTTTGATGTTTGGCGTGATGGCGGACGATGGCAATGCTGCGATCAATGTCGTCGCGGTGAATAAGACTTTGGATTTGCGGGACTAAATTGAGTTGCTCGATTTCTTCTAAGCTGTAGCCAGCTTCCATGCAAAGCTGGCCGTGTATCTGAAATTGCTGGCTGGTAAAGTTCCATTGCCAAAACGCAAAGCCGCGAATGCCCATTAAACAACGAAAACGTTTTACCGTTAAAAGTTGTTCGTTAGTCAGTTGCAGATCTTGCAACCATTGCAGGGCGTAAGTTAAGCGGTCGCTTGCCACAGGTTCTCTTTTTAGCGATGTTCAGTGGTCAGTCGGGCCTGTCGATAGCGCAGGGTATTTTCCAAGCTTAACGACTGAACCCAATTTTTGGCAAGCAGAAGCTGTAAGACTTTAGGCACTACTGATGAGCTGCAGTGGCCTTTAACCCTAAAGCACGATTTTTGTGCCGTACTTTAGGGTCTTTGATTAAGCCAAGGAAGGAATCTTAGGGAATTTCGTCTAACTCTTCGCCTTCTTTAACCGGCTCTATGAGGTCCTGAGGGCTTATGTTCATGGCTAACAATATATTAGCCGCTACGTAAATTGAGGAATAGGTACCAATAACCACACCAAAGATTAGCGCAACAGAGAAACCATGAATGGATTCACCACCGACCAGAAACAGCGCAAACAATACCAACAAGGTAGTGAAAGAAGTGACTAAAGTACGGCCCAATGTTTCTGATAAAGAAATATCGATAATTTCTAATGATTCGCTTTGACGTACCTTGCGAAAGTTTTCGCGAATACGGTCGGAGACCACAATGGTATCGTTTAACGAATAACCGATTACCGCAAGAATTGCCGCCAATACGGTTAAATCGAATTCCAGGCCTAGCAACGAGAAAATACCCAAGACAATCAATACATCGTGGCCCAATGCCGCGACAGCACCAACGGAGAACTTGTATTGGAAGCGAAACGCCACGTAGCCCATGACGATAAGCAGCGCCACCAACATGCCCAAACCGCCCTGGTCGCGCAGCTCTTCGCCAACTTGCGGGCCCACGAATTCCACGCGCTTAAGCTTTAAATCTTGGCCGTCTTCGCTCAGCACCGCCAGCACTTTATCGCCTAGGCTCGGCTCAGGTTCGACCTCTTCACCTTCGGGAGCGGGATTTTTGGGTTTAGCGGCAGATTTTTCGTCGCGCAAGCGAATTAGCACTTCGGTTTCTACACCAAAGTGAGTGACGATAAAATCCTCATAACCGGCATCGGCTATTTGGCCACGAATTTTTTCCAAATCCGCGGACTCCGGGTATTCGATTTCAATTTGCGTACCGCCGGTAAAATCCAGGCCAAAGTTAAGGCCGTTAATTGCTAGCGATGCAATAGAAATAAGCAACATTACCGCGGTAACCCCTGCGGCCACCTTGCGGTATTTCATAAAACTCAGCACTTTAAGGTGGCTGGCTACGGAAGTATTGGTTTCTGACATAACAAGTTCGCCTACAAAATTTGCCGCGTTTTAAATCCAAAGTTTCTGTACACGGCGACCGCCGTAGATCAGATTAACAATCGCTCGAGTGCCCATAATGGCGCAGAACATGGAGGTGAGAATTCCGATGCCCAGGGTTACGGCGAAGCCTTTGATGGGGCCAGTACCAATACCCCAGAGGATTACGGCAACAATCAAGGTGGTAAGGTTGGCATCCAAAATGGTGGTAAAGGCGCGATCAAATCCGGAGCTTATGGCCGATTGCACCGGCAGGCCGTTTTTAAGCTCCTCGCGTATCCGCGAGAAAATCAGCACGTTAGCATCCACCGCCATACCCACTGTAAGCACGATACCGGCAATACCCGGCAGGGTTAATGTGGCACCAAACAACGACATAACCGCCACCAGCAACATTAAGTTAACGGCTAGGGCGATGTTGGCGGCCAAGCCAAACACTCGGTAATACACCAACATAAATACCAGCACCAGCGCGAGACCGAGCTGCACAGAAATTACGCCCAACTCAATGTTCTCGGCACCGAGTGATGGACCAATGGTGCTCTCTTGAACAAAGTACATGGGCGCGGCCAAAGCACCCGAGCGCAGCAGCAGCGCAAGCTCTGAGGCCTCGGCGGAGTTTTCCAAACCCGTAATGCGGAACTGTACCCCCAAGGCCGATTGAATCGTCGCCAAGCTGATAATGTTTTTATCCACTTCCTGGGTGTAGCTCAGTTGTTCCTCACCGTTTTCATCGATGGTTCGGTGGGTGCGTGTTTTGTAGTCGATGAACAACACACCCATACGGCGACCAATATTGTTGCGCGTCGCCCGGTGCATTTTAGTGCCACCTTCGCTGTCCAGGTTAATGTTTACCTGAGGCAGCCCGGATTGCGGATCGAAGCCAGTGCTGGCATGGGCTACGTTGGAGCCGCCGATGATGATTTTGCGCTCCAGCCAATCGGAGCCAAAGCGGCTTTTGTCGGATTCTGATCGGTAGTCAAATTCTTCGCGTGTCGAGAGCGGCGCGTCGGGTCGGGCTTCTAGGCGAAATTCCAAGTTGGCGGTTTTACCGATAATGCGCTTGGCCTCGGCGGTATCCTGCACGCCGGGTAACTCCACCACAATACGATTGCGGCCTTGGCGCTGCACGATGGGCTCGCTTACCCCTAATTCGTTAACCCGATTGCGCAGTGTGGAGAGGTTTTGTTTTACGGCATAGTCTTCGATTTCGGCAATGGCACCTTCACCTAGGGTCATGGTTAGGTAGTAATTGCCGTCTTCGCGCTGCTCGTCTTCGCGCACGAGCTCTGGGTATTCCCGTCGCACCACCGAGGCGGCTTTGCTGAGTTCTTCCGAGTTGGCAAAGCGCGCTTCAATGACGTTATCGTCGCTAATGGTGACGCGACCTTCGTACAAAATGCGATCGTCCCGCCACTTGGATTTAATCTCATCGGCCATGGTCTCTAAGCGTTTGGCGATGGCGCTGGGGGTATCGACTTCCATCAAAAAGTGCACACCGCCGCTTAAGTCCAAGCCTAGCTTCATGGGCGATGCGCCCAAATTTTGCAGCCACTCAGGCGTGTTGGATGCTTGGTTAAGCGCCACCACGTATCGATCGCCTAAGGTTTTTTGAATCACCTTCTTCGCGTTACTTTGATCTTCCAGCGACGATAAGCGAATCAGCGCGGGGCCACCGTCGTTGACTTGCTCACCAAAGTAATTAATGCCCGCATCTTCCAGCGCATCGGTGGCGCGGTTGAGAATGCGCTCGTCGATAACCAACGAGGTAGATTGCCCGGATATTTGTACGGCCGGATCTGGCGCATAAAGATTGGGAGCGGCGTAAATCACGCCCATAACGACAACAAAGAGGATGAGGAGATATTTCCAAAGAGGATAACGGTTGAGCATTGCGACGTTCCATCGGGCTCAGCTAAAAAGGAGCCTGTTATTCTATTTTTTAATATTGATTAGGTTCAAAGCCCGGGATTATACGCATAAATGTGACACTTTAGGGGCATCAATTCAAAATACCGGGGCGAAAGCCTGCCCTGCCTTTAAGTGAGGGGCAAACCTCAAATATCAACCCTGCTCGGGCGATTAATTCCCTGCTGCTCATAAAACTCGGCCACGTAATCGGTTAATCGATTGTGTTCGATGGCCTCGCGCAGTTCACTCATTACCTTTTGATAAAAACGCAGATTGTGGATGGTGTTGAGCTCGGCGCCTAAAATCTCGCCACATTTATCCAAGTGATGCAGGTAGGAGCGACTAAAATTTGTACACGTGTAACAGTCGCATTCGGCATCTAATGGGCCTGTATCGTAGCGGTGCTTGGCGTTGCGGATTTTTACTACGCCACTGCTGGTAAATAAATGGCCATTGCGAGCATTGCGCGTGGGCATCACGCAGTCGAACATGTCCACGCCACGAACTACGGCTTCAACAATGTCTTCGGGCTTGCCCACGCCCATTAAATAACGGGGTTTATCCGCTGGCATTTTTTGCGGCAGATAATCGAGTATTTTTAACATTTCGGGCTTGGGTTCGCCCACGCTCAGCCCGCCAATGGCGTAGCCGTCGAAGCCGATCTCTGTGAGCCCGCGCAGAGATACATCGCGCAAGCTTTCGTACATTCCGCCCTGAACAATGCCAAACAGCGCCGACGGATTTTGGCCGTGGGCCTCTTTACTGCGCTTGGCCCAGCGCAGCGATAGCTCCATGGATTCTCGGGCTTCGGTTTCGGTGGCGGGATACGGCGTGCATTCGTCGAATATCATAACGATATCGGCACCTAAATCTCGCTGCACGCGCATAGAGGTTTCGGGATCGATAAATACCGGGCTGCCATCGACCGGCGACTGAAACGACACGCCCGATTCGGTAATTTTGCGCATTTGGCCCAGGCTGAACACCTGAAAACCGCCAGAATCGGTCAGGATGGGCTTTTGCCACTGCATAAAGTCGTGCAAATCACCGTGGGCTTTAATCACCTCAGTACCAGGGCGCAGCATTAGATGAAAAGTGTTGCCCAGAATAATCTCAGCGCCAATCCCCTCAACATCGCGCGGTAAAATGCCTTTTACCGTGCCGTAGGTGCCCACCGGCATAAACGCCGGCGTTTCGATACTGCCACGCGGAAACGTTAATCGCCCCCGCCGAGCCGCTTGATCGGTGTGGGTTAAATCAAAGCTCATAAAGCATTGGCGCGCCTGCTCAGCCGTCACGGATTATTCTTCCTCATGCAAATTAAGAGACGCAGCCTCTTGGGCGGCGTTGGGATTTTTGGTGATGAACATGGCATCGCCATAGCTAAAAAATCGGTATTGCTCGGCCACCGCCTGTCGGTAGGCTTCCATCGTGGCGTTATATCCTGCAAAAGCCGATACCAGCATAATTAAAGTCGATTCGGGCAGATGAAAATTGGTGATCAATGCGTCGACTACCTTAAAGGCATAACCCGGGAAGATAAAAATATCCGTGTCCCCCACTGTTGGTAGCAGCTCGCCCGATTGGGCGGCAGTCTCTAAGCAACGCACACTGGTAGTGCCCACGGCAACCACTCGCCCTCCCTTTTTACGAGTATCAAGCACCTGCTGACACGTCTCTGGGCTGACATCTATCCACTCAGAGTGCATTTCGTGCTGGCGAATATCGTCGGCCTTTACCGGCTGAAACGTACCCGCGCCCACGTGCAACGTCACGTAAGTAATCTGCACGCCCTTATGCTTTAGTGCCTCCAGCATGTCCTCATCAAAGTGCAAGCCCGCAGTGGGTGCCGCTACCGCGCCGGGCTTGTCTTCTCGACTGTAAACCGTTTGGTACCGTTCTTGGTCGATGGCGGTATCTTCCCGCTCTATATAAGGTGGCAGTGGCATGTGGCCAAGCTGATTTAATCGATCCAACAATGGCCGATCGCTGGCAAACTGCAACTCAAATAAACTGCCCTCGCGGCCTAGCACGGCAACGCTAGAGCCATCTTCCAACACTAACTCACTACCAGGCTTGGGCGAGCGACTGGCACGAACATGCGCCAAAGCACGATTATCCGCTTGAATACGCTCAATCAACACTTCCACCTGACCACCGGAAGCCTTACGACCAAACAAACGCGCCGGAATTACGCGAGTATCGTTTAGCACCAACAAATCACCCGGCAGCAGTAAATCCAGCACATCAGCAAACACACCGTGCACTACCTGCCCCGATTCGCCGTTAAGCTGCAATAAACGGCTGCCGCGCCGCTCGGACGCTGGTTTACTGGCAATCAGCTCTTTGGGAAGAGAGTAATGAAAATCTTGGCGACGCATGGCAAACCTGGGCAAATAACCTTGACCAATTAAAAGGCGGCCAAGATTACCCAAATTTACCGGCCCTGGCCAATCCTCCCGCCGCTGCCGCAACAAATCTCAGTAAGGAGTTGACGCCCACAAAACCCTCGTTATAATACGCCACCTTGCTAAGCCCACAGACCGGGCTAGAGCGTTGATACGCAAAGCAAAACTCGAAAAGAGTGAGCAAACAGCATTCATGCCAGCGTGGTGAAATTGATAGCAGATTGCGGCAAAGCAATCTGGGGGATTCAGAATCCCATCCTTCACCACCCTGATAGCGGTAGGTAACTGCCCAAGAATTAAAGCCAGAGTAGTGAAATTGGTAGCAGATTGCGGCAAAGCAATCTGGGGGATTCAGAATCCCATCCTTCACCATCCTGATAGCAGTAAGTAACTGCCCAAGTATTAAAGCCAGAGTGGTGAAATTGGTAGCAGATTGCGGCAAAGCAATCTGGGGGATTCAGAGTCCCATCCTTCACCATCCTGATAGCAGTAAGTAACTGCCCAAGAGTTAAAGCCAGAGTGGTGAAATTGGTAGACACAGGGGATTCAAAACGCACTAAATTATGTTTAAATACAGTAACTTAGTTAATTTATAGCAACTGCACACCACTACACACTTTTCAGCTATACTACACATCGTATTGGCAGCAACATAGACGATGAACCCATGGCTGAAACGAAAATCCCACACCCCAACATCAAGAAGCTTCACCTAATCAAACGGGATAGAAGCCGCTTCTTTTACGCTCGGTTTTTCCACAAAGGTGAGCGCCATCAAATCAGCACCGAATGCGATAGCCAAAAAGAAGCAGAAAAGGTTTCTGAGGCTTGGTATCTCGAACAACAAGCCAGAATCATCAACGGCACTTTCCCCACTCGCGAAACCAAAGAAGCCGAAAAGAAGCCCACCATCAAAGACGCTTCCATCATCGCTATTAAAGACCTACGCCTAAGCGTTAGGCGAGAAGAACACAGCGCCGAATACTTGCGCGGTGTCATTATGGTGATGAACAAGCACATTCTTACTCACCACTGGCAAGATGTACCTTGCGAAGAAGTGACCAACGCCATGTGGAAACGTTACTTACGAGAAGCACAAGCTGAACGTGCCAAAAATGAAGAAAAGCCCATAGCCCGTAGAACCTTTCACCAAATCCGAAACGCATTGAGAATGTGCCTAAAAGTGGCTGAATCCATGGAGTGGATAACCAAGGTTCCAGACTTCACCGCCGACAGGGGAAGCCATCAAGAAACAGCCGGTAGGGCATGGTTTGAACCGAAGGAACAGCGCACCCTACTAAAAGCCCTTGGCGATAACATTGACGACCTTGAGAAAACCCGGCACCACGAAAGCGCCAAAGAGTTACGCGACTATGTAGAATTCTTGATGTATACCGGGCTACGTGTAAGCGAGTCGAAGAACGTTAGGTTTAAAGATATTCAAGTAGCCTACACCGACGATGAAAAACGACAGGCTACACTGATTATTAAGAACATTAAGGGAAAGCGCGGGGTTGCCTATGAATCAATTAGCCGCCCCGAAGCGGTAGCCACTTTTGAAGGGATTAAAAAACGCCGGGG
>CAYFFE010000113.1:0-11367 GCA_964342265.1 uncultured Cellvibrionaceae bacterium
GATCTTCCCCACCAAAAGTAGACACAGTTCTAAGCAGCCATAGCTGCATATTCCTGCTCAACGACATTAGGACTTTTATAGCCTATCGTACTGTGTTTTCGGTGACTGTTATAAAATAATTCGATGTATTCAAATACGCAGGTATACGCTTCTTTTTTGGTCTTAACATCTTCTGCATAAAGTGCTTTAACTTTAAACAGCGCGAAGAATAATTACATCACCGCGTTATCCCAACAATTCCCTTTACGACTCATGCTGGGCTGAATGCTTTCACTCATCAATAATCGTTGGTATTCCCCCGAACGATATTGAGCTCCCCGGTCTGAGTGTAGGACCAAGCCTGGCTCGACCTCGTGAGTGGCTATGGCCATGTTAAACGCATAAATAATCAGCTGGTTAGTCATGGTCGTATCCTGCGACTAGCCTGCGATCTTACGGGAAAATAGGTCCATAATCACAGTCATTCATGCTATTAAATTGCTTATCGGAAAGACGATTATATTTACGACTCCAATTATAAATCTGACCGGGGTGAATGCCCAACTCGCGGGCGACTTCGGCAGCGGAAGTATTTGGATCTTCCGATCGCCTGACGGCTTCTCGCCGCAAATCTTCCGTGTAGTGATTGTATTTGTTTTCGTTTTCCTGGTCATTTATTAGACTCTCGTTAGGCAGTAGTAAGGTGTCTACTTTACTTGAGGAGCTTGGTCGCCTAATGCCTTGCTCACCTGACCGAGCTGCAAAGAATCTTTTGTGCGAAAATGTTGCGCAACGACTTACACAAAACAAGGAGGCAGTGTAAGTCGGATGCGGAACTTATTGTTGTAATGACGCACGCCCTATTTATACCTGCGCTTTTGCTTTGCCGATTGAGTATTTTTGATTATGACCGCAGGGTTTGCAGCTTTGAGTCTATCTTTAGCCTCTTTTAGATCTTTTGATATTTTCTCGGATTCAATGCTGTTATTCATTATCATCATCCTTTTTCTGTCTTCTTTTTAGGTCTAGTTCATCAAACTTGCCACTTACAATTGATTCAGGCTCGGGTAACTTAGAATCTTTATGCCTCTTATCTATATCTTTTTTCGCCCGCTTTAATCTTTCTTTTGCACTGTCGATTGTTTCACGTTCATCATTCATCATCTCAAACTCCTATTTTCATCGTACAGTAAACACCTAATTTTCTTTTCATTGGCTCTACGTATTCATAGCCATAGGAGCAGTAATAATTTACTAAGTCGTCGCTTAAAGGATTCATAATCCTAACCTCGTCAGCCCCTAGAAGGATCCCATAATATTGAGCCGCTCGCGAAACAATTTCGAACACACGAGTATCCTTCTTATGCTCTTCGTAAGGAGTGGACTCAATAATGTCGATTTTTAAACTTTTTTTGCTTACCGTTGGCTCCCCGTATGACAACCCAACGATATGACTTCCCCTTTTAATGCTTAGGTCAAATCGCTTAAATGAACTTTTTCGGTTGTAGGCTGAGTACGCATCAATCCATCGCCAAGCATATCTATTCTTGTTCTGGTCTATTCCTCGCCATTTATCTGCCTGATAAGCATCAGAAGAGGATATCGGGCCACACCTATGCAGTGGATAAATGGAATTCAATTCTTCATACAAAGTACTTCTTAATTTAGAGTAGTACTTTACAACCTCAGGGAAACTTAACTGCTTGAATTCTTTTGTTCTAGCATCTGCCATCATTTTTCCTCACTGTTTTTTTTATTAATAGGTTAATTACCGAATCCATTTCGCCAAATTCCAGTGATTGTAACCCACCTAATTACACCAACTCCGCATATTTAGGAATTTTAAACAACAATGGCACCTATAACATCCTTAGCTCTAAACGACGCGGCATTACGCCTTCCTCACTCGGGTCAATCTAGTTAATTTATTCATTAAGCAGGAGAGGGGGCACCCCGGCAGTTTTATTCGCATGGCGCTAACCCATTGCCATCAAACCCCAACTGATTTTTGCACAACCCCTGTTAATTCGTTTCGCTTTAGTTTATTTCTGTAACTATTACAATCTACCTCCATCGCTGTAATTCGCTTGGGCGGATTACTCACTCATTCACGCTCGATTGGCCTTTTTACCTTACCCATCATGATATTTTCTGTGTTTGCTCGTCGTTTTCACTCCTCTAAACGTTTTTTTACCGCAGCGCTTGCCGGTGCGTTGTGTTCTTCTTTGTTGGTTGCTGTACCCGCATACTCTGGCGGCGCTAGGGCGGATAAACCCTTCCAGTACGCCAAGCCTACGGGGCTGGTGGCGGGCAAGGCGATGGTGGTTTCGGCCCGGCCGGAGGTCTCGGAGATTGGTGTGGCGGTGATGAGAAACGGCGGCAATGCCTTCGATGCCATGGTGGCGGTGGAGATGGCTTTGGCGGTGGCTTATCCGTTTGCCGGTAGCCCCGGTGGCGGGGGGTTTGTGGTGTATCGTGAGGCCGATGGCAAGGTTGGCGCGCTGGATTTTCGCGAGAAAGCGCCGTTGGCGGCCCATCGCGATATGTATTTGGATGAAAACGGCGATGTTATCCCCGGTATGAGTCGCCAAGGTGCCACGGCGGTGGGTGTGCCCGGCACTATCGCCGGTATTTTTGCCATGCACGAGCGCTTTGGCAGCAAGCCCATGGCCGAGTTGTTGGCTCCGGTTATTGAGTTGGCCGAGCAGGGCGTGCCGGTAACGCCATATCAAGCCAGCCGGTTGGAGCGCTCGCGCAATTCCATTGCCCGCATAAGTGGCCAAAACTCTAAGTATGCCCAAACCTACCAAGCCGGCGATGTTATTAAGCGGCCGCAATTGGCAAATACTCTGCGCCGCATTTTAGCCGGCGGCGCGGATGAATTTTATAACGGCAAAATGGCCGGCGAGATTGCCCAATTTATTCAGGCCAACGGCGGTTTTATTACCAAGCAGGATTTAGCTCGTTACAACGTGGTATGGCGCGAGCCGGTGCGTTTTTCCTACGGCGATTTAACCATTATTTCCATGAGCCCGCCGTCCAGTGGTGGCATTACTTTGCAGCAAATTATGCACATGATTGAGCCCTACCAAGTAGGCCAGTACCCGTTGCACTCTGCGCCCATGGTGCAATTAATCGCCGAAGCCGAACGGCGCGCCTTTGCCGATCGCAATCACTTTTTGGGCGATCCGGATTTTGTCGAGATTCCTTACCAACAGTTAACCGATCGGCGCTACTTGCAAGAGCGCATGGCCAGTTTCAGCTTTGATCAAGCCACCGCCTCCAGCGAGGTGAGCCACGGCGCTATTACCATTAACGAAAGCCAAGACACCACGCATTATTCCATTGTCGATCCCATGGGTAACGCCGTGGCCGCCACTATTACCATCAACGGTGCCTATGGCTCCAAGCTGTACAGCGATGAGTTGGGTTTCTTTTTTAATAATGAAATGGATGATTTTAGTGCCAAGCCGGGTGTGCCCAATATGTTTGGTTTAACAGGTAGCGAGGCCAACAGCATCGCTCCTGGCAAGCGCATGTTAAGCTCCATGACTCCCACGGTGGTGGAGCGAGAGGGTGAATTATTTATGGTATTGGGCGCTCCCGGCGGCTCAACCATTATCACCTCCGTGCTGCAAACCATTTTAAACGTTTACGAGTACGGCATGAGTATGCAAGAAGCTGTGAATGCACCTCGGTTTCACCATCAGTGGTTGCCCGATTTGGTGCTGTTCGAAACCACGGGTTTTGATGGCCAATTGTTGGCGGATTTAAAAGCCAAAGGCTACGCGGTTAATCAGGGCCGAGCGCCGGTAATTGGCAAGGTGGATGCAATTTTGGTATTGGAAAACGGCCGATTGGAAGCGGGCGCAGATAAGCGCGGCGATGATTCGGCGTCGGGCTTTTAACAAACCGAGGACGAATGATCGCAATGTTAGGTATAACCCGTTGTTCTGTATTGGCCCTGTTGGTGGCTGGTTTGGTGGCCTGTTCCTCGGGCGAGTCGCAATCGCAAGTGCCATCCGATAAACACTCTGGCAACGAGGGTTTTCATCAAAGCCTGCTCACGGTAGATACACACATCGATATTCCCTCGGCCTTGGGCACCATCGGCGCGGATTTTCGTAAAGATGGCCCCATGCAGGTGGACATTCCCAAAATGCGCGCCGGCGGATTGGACGCGGGCTTTTTTATTGTTTATGTCTCTCAGGGCCCGGTGGACGACGCCGGCTACAACAACGCCTACGAGCAGGCGCAAGACAAATTTAAAGCCATCAATCGCATGTTGGACAACAGCCCAGATGATCTGGCGTTGGTAACCAGCCCCGAGCAGTTGCGCGCGGTGGTGGCCAATGGGCAATTGGCCGTCGCCATTGGGGTCGAAAACGCCTATCCACTGGGGCGGGATTTGCAGCATTTGCAAGAGTTTTACGATCGCGGCGCGCGCTATATTTCGCTCACGCACTTTGGTCACAATCACTTCGCCGACAGCTCCGTGGCCAAAGGCGAACAACACGGCGTAGCAGAGCCAGAAAACCAGGGCTTGAGCGATACCGGTAAGCGTTTAATTCGCGAGATGAACCGGCTGGGCATTATGGTGGATGTTTCGCACACCTCGCGGCTTTCAACAATGGCCGCAGTTAAGCTCTCGCAAACACCGGTAATTGCCTCCCACTCTAGTGTGCAGGCGGTATACGATCACCCGCGCAATTTGTCCGATCAAGAAATTAAAGCTATCGCCGCCAAAGGTGGAGTTATTCAGGCCGTAGCCTTCGATGCCTACATGCGCGCTCGCAGCGAGGCCAACCAGCAGGCCATTACCGACATTCGCACCCGCTTGGACCTGCTCGATGCCGAATGGTACAAAAGAGTTACCGAAACCGAGCGCCGTGATTTTCGCGATGCGCTGGCCGATTTGCACGATCAATTCCCGCGCGCCACCATTGTCGATTTTGTCGATCATATCGATTACATCGTCGAGCTGGTGGGCATTCGGCATGTGGGTATCGCGACCGACTTTGGTGGCGGCGGCGGTATTCACGGCTGGGATCGCATCGATCAAACCCCGGCCGTTACCGAAGAGTTGCGCCGCCGAGGCTACAGCAAAGCCGATATCCAGCGCATTTGGGGAGGCAACCTATTGCGTGTTTGGAGCGAAGTAGAAGCCTACGCCAAGGCCAATCGCTGAGCATACAATCGGCATCGAGCACTTAAATCCGGGATTGCGTGTTCACTAACACCGCGTCGATGGGTAAAATCCCCGCTTTCGAACGCTAAGTGAGGCAATAAGAATGGGAAGAGCCTACCAGAACCGCAAAGAATCCATGGCCAAAACCTCCAATATGAAGGCCAAGATTTACAGTAAGTACGGTCGTGAAATCTACGCCTGTGCCAAATCCGGGGGAGTGGAGCCAGATGGCAACCTAACCTTGCGCCATCTCATCGAAAAGGCCAAAAAAGATCAGGTGCCTGGCCATGTAGTCGATAAAGCCCTGGAAAAAGCGCGCGGCGGTGGCGGCGAAGACTTTAACCCAGCGCGCTACGAGGGCTTTGGCCCCGGCAACACCATGATGATTGTCGAGTGCTTAACCGACAACCCCAACCGCACCTTTGGCGATGTGCGCACCTGCTTTAACAAAGCCAAATGCAAATTGGGTAGCCAAGGCAGCGTGGGCCACATGTTTGATCACAGCGGTATTTTAGTGTTCGCCGGCAACGACGAAGAAGCACCGCTGGAAGCACTCATGGAAGCCGATGTAGAAGTCAGCGATATCGAAAGCGAAGACGGCAAAATTACCGTTTTTGTTCCGCACACCGAGCACTTTAAAGCCAAAACCGCTTTAACCGATGCGCTGGGCGAAATCGAATTCGACGTAGACGAAATTCAATTCGTCGCCAAAGAATCCACCGAAATCAGCGGCGAAGATGTAGAAACCTTCGAGAAATTAGTGGATATGCTCAACGATTGTGATGACGTGCAAAACGTATATCACAATGCGGAGTTTTAATTTCTATCGGCTAATTGTTGCCTAAAACTGCCACCAAGTTTCTACGTTTACTGAAGCTTGGTGGCAATTTGATAAGTGCTGCTATTTACAGTTGGTGCCGCAACTCAAAATAAAGTGCCTTGAAATAACGTGCCTTAAAATCATTCAACTAGGCATGTTATAACGTGAGATAAGTTAAAGCGTCTACCGCAACAATTTTTAAAAAAAAATTTAAATGCTCACACTTTTTTTTTAATTTAATAATTCGTTAAAGGTTCTAACTTTTCATTGGCTCACAGCCGAGTTATTCCAAAAAAGTAAATAGCTTACTTATGGGGAATGGCATTTTATAAGGCTTGGTCGATTCGCAACGCATGCCTAACTTCAAGGATAAGTATCCCTTAACACTAAGGTTTCGAATATTCTTCTACTCAAAGCCTAGAGACCGAGAATATTTGCCTCGGCTCGATATTGCAGTCTTTATATTCATTCTAGGTTAGGTTTTAGTTGATCTTTCATAAATTTAAATTATGAAAATCGTAGCTCGAAAAATTTCAGTGTGATAGGAGTCACAACTCGAGTGGGTTGTCCGTGGTTCATTGTATCAGTATTAATATACTCCGTTGCTGTATTTCAAAATTTCGGGGAAGCAAAATGCAGCAAAAAACAACGGAACCAAGTACCACAGTGCTGGAGCAAGAGCTGGATCGTATTTCAAGAGCACAACTTGCCGGTAAATCTCAGCAAGAAGTCCAAGACTTTAAAAGAGTTAAAAAAAACTACGTACGTGTACTTGGATCAATTCAGTACAAGCTTGATGCCCAGAATATGAGTTATAACGAGCTTAGGGATGAAAAACACAAAAGTTCCCGCCTTGGGAAATTTCTGACTCAAGAAGGAAAACCCAGACCCGCTCAGGGTTTCGAAGCGCATGCAATAGTCAGTGGTGGCGATCCTAGAGCTTACGATCTGCGTGTTGAAATGGCTCTTAAAAAAGTAAGGATAGACGATACTGATAATGGTTGCTGGCTCCCCGGAAGTGCCAAAGATGCCTTGGGGAGTCGTTATCCAAATGCTGTTCCTCACAGAAGGCTACATAATTTTAGATACTATAATTGGCTTACAAATATTGCTCTCTATAAGGCTGATAGGTTGAGCGAACCTGAGTTTCGAGCAAAGCTGAATACTTCACGTGACATGCTTCAGTCAGGAGCTGTTGCGGGTCTCGTTCTCAATCCAGAGGTTCCAAAATGATTTATCAAATTCTTCCAGAATACTTCGATTACAAATCACTAAGACTAACAGAAAATTGTCGAATTAAGTTACATCAACGCCGAGAAGAAGCGAGAAAACTTGGAATACAACCAACAGCATCCCTAATTTACGATAAGCTTGAGGTCGAATGGTATGATGACCCTGAGCTTGAATTTCCAGACATTTCCCATCTTTCCGGTAATCTTGTTGTTAATGTTAAGACTTTAGAACTAATAAAAAATATACTTCCAGGCGCTATGCAGATAATACCCTGCCGCATAGACGGTATTGAGTGGTTTATCCTGGAGCTTCCCGTTTACAATCACGCCGTTTGTCGAGCGTCTGAGCCCAACGTCCTGGCGCTAGCGGCGCATTCACCTGATCCGGAGGCTGTTTTGGAATTTGATTCAACGATTCAAACTCCAGCGCTTTTTTGTATATCAGAACCGGATGATCGCTTTTTTTGCACCGAACAATTTAAAGTTATTATTCGTCAAAATAACTTAACTGGCATTAAGATAACTCCGGACTTGGTTACTAAAGACTATCAACTTGCGGAAATGGCATAAGTTAAGGAAATTAATATTTAGTGAAGTATCGATGTGTACACATGGTCTGACCTTAGTCGGGTTTGTGACTTGAACCGGTGGTTAATATCTCAGCACTGTATATTCAGCCTTTCAAGAAATTGGCTAACGTGGCACAGTCGTTATTGAAATTACTGGAGGTGCTTCAGCTCGCAAATAATACTATTTGATCTAGATTGCCTAACTCCGCCATTACAATGGACTTGCCCGGCAAGATCATTAACTTGTCTATACTCAAAACATTAGGAATTTAGACATTTTATGGCGCTTGAGGCAGCATTTTATGACGCAAAAAGTAATTAAGGTGTTCGAGCAGGACGAGCATGTCTGCCTGTTTGTAACGGGGTTGGTGGATGGTGAGGGCATTCCGAGCAATCAATTTGTTGTGGTTGATCACGGTGAGGCGGCGTTATTTGATCCCGGTGGGGATTTAACCTACACGCCTTTATCCATTGAGCTGAGCAAACACATTGAGTTGCAATCGCTTAAATTTATCTTCGCCAGTCATCAGGATCCAGACATCATCACCTCGCTGCCGCGTTGGTTAATGCACACCGACTGCCGTGTGGTGTGTTCCCGATTGTGGGCGCGTTTTTTACCGCATTTGGTATCGGCTTTTGTCTCGGGCAAAATGCATAAATCACTCGATCAACGCTTGGTGGAATTACCCGATGAGGGCGGCAATATTAAATTGGGCAATAATCCCATTAAAGCGATACCGGCGCATTTTTTACACTCGGTGGGTAACTTTCATTTTTACGACCCTATTTCTAAAATTTTATTTTCTG
Organism: uncultured Cellvibrionaceae bacterium; assembly: GCA_964342265.1. GTDB lineage: Bacteria > Pseudomonadota > Gammaproteobacteria > Pseudomonadales > Cellvibrionaceae > Halioxenophilus. Next base: position 8,596 of record CAYFFE010000113.1, read on the forward strand.
GCGATGTTGGTGCGGCTATTACGCCGGGGGATGATCATATTCCCGTAAATTCGTTTGAAGAGCACTTGCCCAAAATGGAAGGTTTTCACCGGCGCTACATGGCCAATAATAAAGCTTGTCGAATGTGGGTAAAACGCGTGCGCCAATTGGATATCGATATGATTATCCCTCAGCACGGTAAGGCTTTTATCGGACGAGACGTTGTAGAAAAATTTCTCGATTGGTTTGAGCAGTTAGAATGCGGTGTTGATCTTATGGAATAAACGCCAAAAATATCACAACCTTACAACGCTTAGTTCTTTCGTTGGTCGGTTAAGGTGACCGGCCAATTTTTCAATTCATTTGTTTATTTCCACTCGCTTTAACGCATTTTGCCTTAGACGATAGATTTGATCTTATCGGAGGCGCATCTTTCGCATTCTATTTATATTGAATGAATATTAACTAGGATGGGTATCCTATCTTTGTCGTCTCAGGCAAAAAAAATTTCAGCACTGTATAAGTTGATAGGACCGGTTCTGTCGCCTAAAGTTGATATTGGGCTACTGCGACTGTTGAACTCAGGCGACGTACCAGTAGTTACTACGGCAAATTATCACAATACAGAGTCGCTGACGGTGCGATGGTTGCCTTTTGGCGAAGCCTTCGCACCGAATAGGAAGCATCAGTGCTAATTGAAATGTAGATGAATAAAAAAACAGTTTTTAGATTACGATTAAAGCATCAGTACTGTCAGTGGGTGTTAATCAATAATTTTTCCCACGGGTTCAAAAAAAGCCTAACGCCCGCTGTTACTAAACTTGAGCTGGGTGGCGTGGTATGAGGCTCGGGCTGTTTTCCAGGTTAACCTTGTCGATTGTTGCGGGTGTGCTCGTCGCCAACATGTTTGCGGTCGGCTTGGCTCTGCACTTTGGTCTGCAGCGAGTGGAGCAACAGTGGGAGCCCCGGGTTAGAGTAACCAACAATCTCCTGTCGCAAACGTTGTCTGCGCTTATCGAAGCCGGACAAAGTCATCGCTTAGAAGAGGCGGCCGGCAGCTACCTGCAATTGGCAGGTGTAAAGTCGCTGCAAGTGAGCCCACTGGCTAATGTGTTAAATCAATCTGAGCCCCAAATAGTAATCGAAACGCAATTAAAACGTTCGGCTCCACAATGGTTTACTCAATCGCTGGATATTGAAGATCGACAGGTGAATACAGTTTTATTGAGCGGAGATGGACAACCCCTGGCGAACCTAACGTTAACGCTCAGTAAGCAACCCTACGCCAACGGCCTGTGGGATATGTTAACGCGCTTGGTGTTGGTTTTGTCGTTAGGTGGCGCGGTTTTATTATTTATTGCTGTGGCATTGGTGCGCAGAAATATTCGGCCGTTGGCTGCATTAACGGCCGCCACTAAAGCGGTTGCAGGCGGAGATTTAACTATTCGCCTAAAAACTACCGGTGTAAATTCGGATATTGTGCCTACCATTCAAGCATTTAACGATATGACCGATCACATCGATCATTTGGTTTGTGCGTTAAACGAACGTCAGTCTTTTTTGGCAACCATTTTTAATTCGTCGCCCATTGGCATTATTCAGGTCGACCCAGACGGGCGGCCATTATTTGCCAATCGTTCATTACTGCAATTCACCGGAATAAAATCCGAAAATTTTGAAGGGGAAGATTTATTTCGGCGCATTCATCCTGAAGACCAAAACCGAGTTATCGATTACTGGCAATCCGTTAAAGTATCTGGCAAAGGTGACGCCATATCGTTTCGTTATGTGGATAAAAGCAATCAGTTTGTGTGGGTAACCTGCAACACGGTAACCATGCGCAGCGAAGACGGCTCGGATTCTTTTATTGCGTTTATTACCGATATATCAACAGAAGTGGAACTGCGCCATCAAACACAGCAGATTTCCAGCTTTTATCTAACGCTAAGTCGACTGAACGCTTCGATTATACATTCTCGCACCAAAGAAGAGTTGTATAAGGTTGTGTGCGACATTTTTATGAGAGAAGGTGGGTTTGCACAGGCTTTAATTGCCACGGTAGATAAACAAGACGATGGCAGCGGTGTGCGTGCCAAGGTAATCTCTTTAATGCCTGGTAACAATGTTTTAAATGAGATGGGCGAGTTTGAGTTGGCCCAAGATAGCAAGCCGCGCAGCCTAATTGGCCATGTAATTTTAGAGGATAAATTATTTGTAAGTAACGACTATTATAATGATGATCGGTTTATTGATGAATTCCGTGAGCGTTTGTACGCGGTGGGTATTCGATCCGTTAGTGCTGTGCCTATTAAATGCTTTGGTAAAACCATTGCCGTTTTAGAGTTATTTTCCCGGCAAACCGGCTTTTTTACCGACCAAATCGTTGAGCATATTGTTCAAGCCGGAGAAAATATCTCCCACGCGTTGGTAAACTTTGATCGCGAGCAGCAACGGCAAGCGGCGCTGCTTGCGGCCAAACGCAGTGAACAGCGATTAAATATTACATTACGCAGTATTGGTGATGCGGTATTGGTGACCGACGACAAAGGTTGCATTACCATGATGAACCCGGTGGCTGAAACCCTAACCGGATGGGAAGAGGAGGATGCAAAAGGCAAGCGCGCATCGGCAATTGTTAATCTAATTAATATAGAGTCCGGTTTAACCATCGAGAATCCAATTAATCAGGTATTAAAACACGAAGATGTTATCAGCCTAGAAAAAACCTGCGCACTGGTTGCCAGAGACGGCAAACGAGTTCCTATATCCAATGTTGGTGCACCGATAAGAAGC
>CAYFFE010000114.1:0-11285 GCA_964342265.1 uncultured Cellvibrionaceae bacterium
GATATGTTAATTGGTAACGATGATAAAGAAGCTAAGAGTATCTCTAAAGCAGGATGGGGAGACGGATTGCCTGCCCGAGAGGTTAATGATCTGAATTGCAAGAGAAAAGTTACATTCTATGGAATGTCTTTTTCCAATAGAATTGCTGATAGGTTAGTGGAGCTAGATCCATGTATGGCTGTTAGAAAGGTTGATGGCCCAGGCGCTCCTTTATCACATTCTTATTATGCATTTAAAAAACTAGGCGCAATAGATGATTCTGAAATTGTAGTTTTAAGTGTTCTTGCTTCAACTTTACCCAAGCTTGCTACAGTAGCTCAATTAAATTCTGCTTTTGAATACCCGTCAGCGCACTTTTATCCTCGTTACTATTTGGAAGAAGGTTTGTTAACGTCTTCCGGCGTTCCCGTCGAAAGTTTAAGCCGATTTCGTGAAATAATTCGCGATGATCAGTCACTGGACAAGTTAACTCAGTTTATGGAAGCGCATGACTCGTTTTATGATCCTTGGGTGTTTGGTAATTCTTGGGCTGATAAATCATATGTTTTGAGAATGCTGAGGCGAAGCTACGCAGGAAACCATATTAGGGCAGTAAGAAAAAATTATTTTACCCAGGGAAGCTTTAACAATTACGACCAACTTATTGATATAAGTCGAGCGTTAGTAATGGGCTTTTCGCAGCATGCGAAAAACTTAAATAGAAAAGTTGTGGTAATTTTAATTGAAGATGGCGGGTATTACCAAGCTCTGAGTGATGTCTTTTCGCCGCTGATTGAATCACAGGAAATAGATGTTTTTAACTCGAACCAGTACATCGATAGTCGAGATAAAAATAATTTTATCTACGATGGGCACTTTACTAGAGAAAACGACGAACTTCTGGCTAAGGCACTGTTGGAGAAGATTAGGGGGTTTCAATTAACGAGTGCTAATTGAAGCGGGCGTTCTAAGTTCGATAATTCTGTGTATTGGAAGCATAAAAACAGTTAAGCAGCTTACTAATTTTATAAGCTTAGTCTAATTTTTTGTCGTTTAATAAGCGCCCCCGCAATTGGGCCAAGCGCTTGGCCACAGTTCGCATGTTATCGACGCGATCACTTTCGTCGACTATGTTCAAGCCAAAGGTCGCTTCCAAAATATCTTCTAACGTAATTATCCCCCGAGTCTCTCCGTATTCATTAACCACCAACAGTATTTGATGTTGGCCTTCTAAAAACTGATCGAAAGCCGAGAGCAGCGTGCAGACATCGGGAATGGCGGCCAACGGTCTTTGTAGGTCGGCCAGTGTTTTTTCGGGCAGGTTTTGGCATTGCGCCATTAAAATATCGGATTTTAAAACAAACCCCGTGACTGTTTCTTCGTAATTGAATAGTGGAATTCGTGAAAACTCTTTCGATGCGTAACGACTAAAATACTGGCCCACTGTAAGGGCAACAGGTAGTTGAAAAACTACCGTTTTGGGCGTCATTACTTGGTGAACTTTTAAATCCTGTAAGTTAAAAATACTCTTGATAATTTGTGCTTCCTGCGGTGCCAGTTGACCTTCTTCTTCGCCCAGCTCCGCCATGGCTTGAAATTCCTTTCGGCTAAACGAACCGATATCGGAATCCTTAGCGAACAAACTGGTAAGCGCGTTACTCACGCGCACAAAGGGTTTTAAAACACGCACTAAATAAATTAAACACAATCCCACACTGGGTGCGAGGACACGCCAGTGATTCGCGCCCAACGCTTTGGGAATAATTTCGGAAAAGACTAAAATAGCTAACGTTAACAGCGCCGAAAACACACCGAGCGCCCCGCTACCCCACACAACACTGGCCTGGGCTCCCGCACCGGCGGCTCCCACCGTATGAGCGATGGTGTTAAGCGTTAAGATAACCGCTAACGGACTATTGATATCCTGCTTTAACTGGATGAGGGCCCGTCCGGACTTTAGTCCGTCTTTTTCCAGTTGTTTAATGTAGGCCATGGGTGTGGTTAGCAACACGGCCTCGGCAATGGAGCACAGAAAAGAAAAGCCAACCGCTGTTACCACAAACAGAATCAGTAGGAGCATAGGTAACCCTATTGGTAAAGACTAAGTTAAGCCGCTGAGTGAGTTGGGCTTATCGAAAGTAATAGTGCACTAAGAATAGTATGGTATGGAAATGTTTTATGCATTTCAAAAGAAAGGTGTAAGCTTTTTAGCGAACCTGTACTGAACCGATGAGCCTGAATTCAACCGAAAAGACGTACAGTGAACAGACGGACTTGTGAAAGTAGAATACAAAAGACATTGGCTGCAGATTATGCAGCCAATTTGTACAATCGTTGAATGAACGATTCTAGTTCAAAATCGTTTTTTGAGTCTGTAGTAATGAGATTGTGAAAGCTCACTGTTACGGTATTTTTGCCGTCGGTAATGGTGGCGTTGTATCCGTCAAAATCGGATCTGGCCTCTAAGTTGTTGAGTTGGTAGCCGCCGTTCTCATGCTCGCCGTGTTGTTGAATATGATTAAACGCCAATAGCAGTCGTTGCGCATCTAAATTGGTTTCCATAATACCGCTACCTCCTCGGGCTTATTCGGTAATGAGTGGCTTTTCACCGTGTACTGCATAGAAAACTGTAGCGCAGCAGAGTTCCTTAGAATGCTGGAACTTTATGCTTGATTACTAAACCTGCAGTTTATAAGCCATGCGTATAGGCCAGATTCGTACGAGACATCCAGATCAAGACATCCAGCTAATGGTTACGCATGATCAGCCCCGCTGGATGTTAACTCAGCCGTTGAGGCTTATGGGCCTCTTCGCTAGTGATCGGATACTAGGTATTGCGTACACTGCTCTGCTGTTAGAGGTTTGCTGTAATAATAGCCTTGAATACTATCCACACCGAATTGCATCAGTAGTGTTCTCTGGAATTCGGTTTCAGCGCCTTCGGCAACAATTTTAAGATTCATATTCTTACCCAAGCCAATAATTGCTTTAACGATAGCGGTACCGTTAGCCTGTTCCATAGATTGCACAAAAGATTTATCAATCTTTAAGCAGTCCAACGGCATTTGTCGTAAATGGCTGAGCGAGGAATAGCCAGTGCCAAAATCGTCGATGGTTATTTTTATTCCCAGCTTGTGCAGCTCCCCCAGAATTTGAATGGATTTTTCAGGGTTTTGCATCATCATGGTTTCGGTAATTTCTAATTCTAGATTTTCTGGTCGAATGCCAGTTTTCTCTAGCGTATTGGCAACCATGTTCAGTAAGTCCCGACTGATTAACTGCCTCACTGATAGATTAATGGCAATTGTTTCGCCGTTGTTAAAATGACCCGCCTGTCGCCATTGGCACATCTGCTCACACCCTTTTAAGAGCACCCATTCGCCAATATCGAGGATAAGTCCCATTTCTTCTGCTTTACCGATAAACGTCTCAGGTGAAATGTTGTTGCCCGCTTTATCTTTCCAGCGCAATAGTGCCTCAACTCCTACAACACGCCCGTTGTTGGGATCGATTTTAGGTTGATAAACCAAAGAAAACTCATTTCGTTGAATTGCGTTGCGCAAGGCGTTTTCGAGTTCCAATTCTTTCGAGACTTCTTGTTGCATATCTTCTGTGAAGAACTGGTAGCCATTGCGCCCGGCTTGCTTGGCTTTGTACATGGCGATGTCGGAACAGCGCAATAGTGCATCGGCATTGTCTGCGCAATCGGGAAAGGTAGAAATACCAATGCTGGCGCTAATAAAAATTTCTACCCCGTGAATAGTAAAAGGTTTATTTATTTCATTGATGATTTTTTCGGCCACCGCGGCCGCGTCGCGACCGCCGCTAATGGATTCTAAAATCGCAGTAAACTCGTCACCGCCAATGCGACTGAGAATGTCGCCTTCGCGAATACAATTCAGCAAACGATCGGCGCATTGTCGCAGAAGCAAATCACCAGAGTCATGGCCGAGATTGTCGTTAACTTGTTTAAACTTATCCAAATCGATAAACAGCAGAGCGAGTTCTCGTTGTTGGCGATCACCGCGGGCTAATGATTGGGCTAGTTGTTTACCAAAGGAGTAGCGATTGTACAGACCCGTTAGGGTATCTACTTGTGCCAAACGTGCTAATTGTTCTTCAGTTTTTTTGCGCTCGGTAACGTCCTGAAAAGCAACAACAACACCCACAAACGCATCGCTAGACTTATCTCGGATGGGCGTGGCTAAATATTCTACGGGAAACTGTTCGTTGTGATTGTTGCGAAAAACACCGAATGTTTCGTGGTATCCCAGGCCATTATTACAACGGTTAAAGATTTCGCTGTGTTCCCAGGCTTTAGTGGTTTCATCCGTGCTTGCAACCGACATGATATCCATAAAGCTGATTTTTTCCAGCTCATCACCGTAGTAACCCAACAAAGACTGAGCCGCAGGGTTGGAAAATGTAATGGTACCGTTTTGATCCAAGCCCAAAATGCCTTCTCCCACCGACTTTAACAACAGATCGTTGCGGCTTTCTAGTTGTTGAATGGCGTCCAGAGTTTGTCGAATTTTATTTCTCTGCCGTTCCAGCTCAATAAAAACTTTAACTTTTCCCGCAAGCGCCTGTGGTTTAATGGGTTTGAATAGATAATCCACCGCACCGACGTCGTAACCACGACATTCAAAATCATCGTCGGGCTCCATGGCCGTTACAAAAATAATAGGAGTCAGTCGGGTTTCTTCATTAATGCGCAACAAATTGGCAGTTTCGTAACCATCCATGCCCGGCATCATTACGTCCAATAATACAACTGCAAATTGATGGCGCAGAGTTAAAGATACAGCGTCTTCGCCGGAATAAGCGCGATAAATATTTGCGTCCAACCCACGTAAAACACTGTTAAAGACGCGATGGTTTTCTTTCAGATCGTCCACAATAAGTATATTGGGACTTTCTCCATAATGCGGGTGAAAGCTCTGTTGACTAATCATAGTAACGAAACTCGCTCCATTGGAGGCTCTTTGGAAGGTTGCTGCCCTGTTTTTTTGAAAATATTCATTGTTCCCGGCAAGCACGCATAATTTTGATGACGATTGTGTCCGTTAATGGATTCGGTCGTGCCCAAGCATAAAAACCCGTGTGGACAAAGGCTGTCGGTAAATAGTTGTAATACTCGTTGCTTGAGATCAGAGTTAAAATAGATCATAACGTTTTTACAAACGATCAGTTGTACTTCACCAAACACACCGTCCGAAACAAGGTTGTGGTGTGCAAAGGTAATGCGACTTTTAATGCGTTTACTCACCTGAGAACTGTCGTATTGGCTGTAAAAATAACGCTCTAAAGAGTGTTTTCCACCGGCTCGGTAATACTGTTCTGTTAAATTGTCGATTTCTGATCGGGGGTAAACGCCTTTCTTTCCCTGTGCTAATACTTTGTGATTAAAATCTGTTGCATAGATTAAAGTTTTGTCTAAAAGGCCGTATTCATCCAATAAAATAGCCATGGAATAAGGCTCTTTACCGTTTGCACAGCCGGCGTGCCAAATTTTGATAAATGGATAGGAACTGAGCACTGGAAAGATTGTATCCACTAGTAAACGATATAGCTTTGGATCGCGGAAAAATTCGGTAACGTTTATCGATAGGTTTTGTAAAAGTTGTTCGAGTTTATCGGGGTCGTGAATAATCAATGGAATTAATTCAGCGATGTATTTAAGTTTGTTGCGCTCTACTTCTTTCATAACCGTTCTGTACACCGAGGCCGAGGCGTACTCGCGAAAGTCGTAGCCACTAAGTTGGTAAACGCAATTTACCAACGCTTCCAATTCAATGTTTTCGGTTTCGGAAATGTTCACTGTACTAGTAATCATCAAAAACTCTTTTGGTTAGTGATAACACCAGACCTTAACCATCGACAATAAGTTTTCAACATCCACGGGTTTGGACATATAGTCATTAGCACCGGCTTGAATGCACTTATCTCGGTCGCTGGCCATGGCTTTTGCCGTTAAAGCAATTATCGGAATGGTGGAAGAAATATTCGCGCGAATCTCCTGCATGGCTTCGTACCCGTCCATAACCGGCATCATAATATCCATTAATACCAAATCGATGTCTTTCTCGGATTGCAATTTCTCCACTGCCAATTGGCCATTGTCGGCCAATACCACCACCAGACCTTGCTCTTTTAACACTCTACTGAGGGCATACACGTTGCGTAAATCGTCGTCCACCAACAGCACTTTTCGGCCTTGTAGGTCTTTACTGTTGTGATGATTTGGCTGATTTCTTAAAGTAGGGGGGAGCTTTTCGTCCACGCTGTGTAAAAATAGCTCCACTTCGTCTTGCAAGCGCTCTGGCGAGTTGCCGCTTTTGATAACAATTTTATCGGTATAGGCCCGCAGCTTTTTGTAATCGTCCTCGGTTAAATCTCGCGCTGTGTACACAACGATTGGGGGCATGGTTAATTTCGGGTCTTTTTCTACCGCGCTTAAAAACTCGAAGCCATTCATATCCGCAAGGCTCATATCCAAAATACAACAATCGATGCGCTGATGTTGCAATAATTCAATAGCTTGCTTGCCGCTTTCTGACGGAAAAATTTGTATACCTTTGTCTTGCAAAAAGTGGCTAATAAAATCGCTGGTACTTTTGTCGTCTTCTACTAAGAGGATTTGTTTTATATTTTTTTGAATTATTGCCTCAAATTTGGCAAATACCTTTTCTAAATCTTCCACCTGCACGGGTTTGGTTAAAAAGCCCAAGGCACCTTTGTTGAGCGCTTCAACATCTTTATCTTTAGCGGAGACTATGTGAACGGGAATTCCACGTGTATGGGGCGACGCTTTTAGCGATTCCAAAACCGTTAAACCATCGGTATCGGGTAGCCCCATGTCTAAAATAACTGCCACAGGAGAGTGACTGAGCACCAGTTTCAATGCCTCCATGCCTTTGTCTACAAGCAATGGCTTAAAACCATGATTCTCCGCCAATTTCGCCAAAATTTTACCAAAATCTTCGTCGTCTTCCACAATTAGCACGTATTTTTCAATACTGGTTGATGCCGCACTTTCCTGCTGCAAAGACGAGGAGGCATTGGTACTTTGATTGATGGACGATGATGTTGAGCCCAATTGTGAAGGTAATTGTGAAGGTAATTGGTGCGCAAGATGGCTGAGAAAATGTGAATCCGCTGGTTGGCTAAGCGCTGCGGGAGTGTGTTGCAAGGGAATATAAAACGTAAATGTACTGCCTTCGGCTACTTGGCTTTGTAGTTGTACCTCGCCGCCCAAAAGTTGAGCCAATTCACGTGAAATCGTTAAACCAAGCCCTGTACCACCGTAAGCGCGGCTGGTGGAGCCATCTGCTTGCTGAAACGCCTCAAAAATGGCCGAGTGATTTTTTTCAGAAATACCTATGCCAGTATCGGACACACTAAAAGCTAAACACTGATCGGCTATTAAACTCGAGGCATTAAACTGAGTATCGGGCGATGGTTTATAAATGTTTAAATACACCGAACCGTTGTGCGTAAATTTAAATGCATTGGATAGCAAATTGCGCAGTATTTGTTCTAGCCGTTGTAGGTCTGTTGTTAATGTCTCGTTGAGGATTCCCTTATCTATATCGATGTTAAACAACAGTTTTTTATCTTTAGCGATGGGATTAAACTGTTGGTACATTTTTTTGGCAAGTTGTTCGAGGTTAACCGTGTCTCTTGCCGTGCGCATTTTGCCGGCTTCAACTTTAGACAGATCGAGTATGTCATTGATAAGCGATAGCAAAGCACTGCCACCGCCGTAAATCACTCGCAAATCCTCGATTTGCTCTTCGTTTAAGTTACCTTCTTTATTGGCAATTAACGTTTGTGAGAGTAATAATAAGCTATTCAGTGGTGTGCGCAGCTCGTGGGACATGTTCGCCAAAAATTCTGACTTGTATTTACTGGAATTGGCCAACTGATCGGCTTTTTGCTGCAGTTCGCTGCGCGCCTGTTCTACTTCGGATTTTTGCCGTTCGAGATCACGAGTTTTATCTTGCAACTCTTTGTTGGACTCTTCCAACATATCTCGTTGCGTGGTCAGTTCTTCTTCCGACTGTTTTAACGCTTGGGCTTGTTCTTCCAATGTTTGGTTAGCCGCTTCCAATTCTTCTTGCTGATACTGCATTTTTTCAGAAGTTTCCTGGGCCTCCGTCAACAGTTGTCGCATTTTCTCTTGGCCTTGTGCGGAGTTAATAGCCACAGCAATTGATTCGCAGATTTGCTCTAAAAATTCCATATGGAAATTGTTAAAATCATTAAACGAGCCAAGCTCGATAATGCCTTTAACGCTCTTTTCGTAAAGCAGGGGCTGCACTAAAACGTTGCGAGGTACATGCTCGCCGAGGCCACTGTTAATGGTAATGTAATCCTCTGGTACCTGGCTCAGTAAAATGGACTTTTTTTCTTTAAGTGCTTGGCCTACTAGGCCCTCACCCGGTTGAATGGCGTTGTCCAAGTTTTTACGGCGAGTATAAGCATAGCTGGCGTATAGGTTGGCGGTGTTGTCTTCTTCTACAACATAAAATACGCCCACCTGGGCATTTAAATAGTTTGCTAAAAAACGTATAACATTGTCGCACAGTTCATCTATCGACAAACCACCGCGCATAGCCAGTGCCAAATCGGCGACTCCGGATTTTAACCAGCGCTCTTTTTCGTTTTCTTCATTAAAGCGCTTTAAATTGTTAATCATTCGATTAATGGGTTTTTCCAGCGTATCGGAGTCGTCCTGACTTTCGTAGCACACATCGAAATTACCCGTAGCGGCCGAGCGCACCACTCGGGTTGCTTCGTTAACGATACGATTGGTTAATTCACCTTGCAGTCGAACGGCTTCCATGCTCTGCAATGCGTAAACGTGCATAACAATATTGCTATCTAGTTGGATGAGTTTGTTAATCACCACTATTAATCGAATACATTTTTCGGAATCGCTAATAATCGCTTTGGCTAAATTAGATAGCCAATTTTGCGCAAAACTCATCGCGGCCAAATAGGCGCTTACAGGTAGATTAATGGTTGCATGAACGCGACCAACGGTAACCCGTTGCTTAACGTACTCGTCGTCTACCTGGGCTTTTAAGAATCCTTGCCAATAGTCTCGTTGCAGCGATTGTACTTGTGGTGGTACCCCTTGAGAAAAATACTGGTTGTACCAGATTTGGTTTTCTAACCAGCGGTAAAAGTCATCAATTAATTTTTTTACATCCGCTTGAGATTCCGATCCAAAGTCCCGAATTAACTGTAAATCTGCATCGGAGAGTTGAAACTGGTGCAGCAACTCATTTGCATTAATTTGCTCTGGTTTCATTCAATACCCTTAACCCAATTTACGAGGACTTTTTACGGTTTAATGTGCCAAAAGGCGCAATAACCCAAATTCTAGATTGATTGGTTTGAGTATAGTTAAGGACCTATATTGAACAAGTGTTCTAGTCGGGTATTTTTATGTGATGGAACTATATGTTGGAGGATAGGTGTTTTGGAAAATATTAATGCGGTAAATATTTATTTCGCATGAGAAAATTATAATTAACGGCAAAGCCGATTGATGGGCCGGTTTGAGTTTGTGAATACTCTGGGTAATTTAAAGTCTTAGATAAAGTAGGGGATAATTGGAGGGGGGCTCGCTCATTTATTTTTCAGCTAGCGCCAATTAACTCTTCCGTGAGTTAATTGGCGTAAAAACATTATAGTTTTAAATAAATTGATAGTTTCGAACACGAATTAGTTTCAGCTCAATTCTCTCTGGGTAATGGATAACCCAATTACCCGCGAATAATTTATGGGCATTCGCCCACCAGCCAAACAGCTCCGCCATCGGTGGAGTGTAGTGTGCTCAGCCCATAAGTTGAGCCACTCAATGCTTGATCGCTGCCAACCGCAAAATAGTTCGGCGCTAAAATATTACCGGTGCTGTACGCTCTGCCATAAAACGCTTTGTGGTTGTAGTTAAAATCGGTAAATGCTTGGCATTGACTTGTGTTGTCGTTGTCTGGGTTGTCGTTATCACCGTTGTCTGGGTTTTCGTTACCGTTGCTGCACGAAGTTTGTGGGCCGGTACAACTGGCGTCGGTGTCTTGCCACGAGCAGGTGTTGTTGGCCGAGTTAATAATAATTTCATCCAGCTTAAAGGCTTGAGCACCGTATTCTAAATAGCAATTGGCGTAGTTGCTGTAATCCAATCTGCCGGCGCTAATGTGTTCATCTAACGTGGCTGTTTGGCCGGCATCGATGTTAAAACTAATCGTTTCGGTCGCAGTAAGATCCGTGCTGTCGGTTGCGATGATAGTGGCAGTATTGTCCCCTCCGGTGAGTTCACAGCTCTGAGCTGCAAAAGTACTGCCGGTTAATGTTGCGGTTAATTCGCCATTACTAAACGTTACAGCCACTTGCTCTACATTTAAATTACCGTCGAGCACATTGCCGGTAACCATCGCGCACTGGCCATTAACCGTTACCGTTATATTGTTAAGCTCCGGTGGTTGGGCTGGTGGCTCGGGGCCAATTCGAACGGTAATCGCGTTAGAGGTGGTCGTCCCGCCTTGGTCGTCGGTGGCCATTATGGTAATTTGATAGAGGCCATCACTTAATTGCGGACTAATGCCGCTGAATACATTGTTAGAACCCGGTAGGTTAACATTATCGGTTGTGGTTGCGTTTAATGCTTCAACAATTACGGCCGTTGCACTGGCCACATTGGTTTCTAAATCGGTTACGGTCGCGGTTATTTGTATTTGATTGCCAATTGCCTCGGCCGTTAACTGCTCGATTATTGGTGCGGAATTTCGATCAACGCGTTGATTGTTGTTGGTAAAAAAATCTCCCAAATACATTGCATAGTTAATGCTGTTGCCACTAATGAACGAACCGCTAGCACCACTGCCGCCAGACCAAGCGTGGCCAACACCTCCGTTAAACCAAATGCGAGACACTCGGCCATTTTGCCACAGGGTTTCGGTGGCCGTGTTAGCACCGCTGCCGATTGTATTGCTGCCGGGTATTTCGTTTACGCCGTAAACCGCGGCCATGCCTTCGGAGTTTTGGGTGTTGTAACAGGTGTTGACTGTGCCGTCGTCATTGGCTTGCGCAATCGAGGCAATCTGTGTTGCAAAATGGCTGGTGTAGCTGCCTGCGTAATTAATACATCGGCTGGCAACGTTGGCGCTTTCGCACAAACTAACCGCGCCGCTAGAAGACGTACCGATACTGGGCCCCGCGCTAATGCCCATACCCGCAAAAATATCCGGTGCCAGGCACGCGGTAGTATTGGCAAAAGCGGCTCACGAGGACAACCC
>CAYFFE010000115.1:0-11172 GCA_964342265.1 uncultured Cellvibrionaceae bacterium
AAGAGGAATTAGGATTCAATATCAACTTTTGAATTCACCATACCCTCCGAGAAATTTCTTTCACGATTTGGCAAATTTTGTCTCGTTTTCTCCAATCTTTGCTGTACTTCAAATTTTCAACTTATTGCAGACTTTGGCAAGTTTTCTAACATCGTAGTTTGATTACAATTCATCATATTGTATGCAATACTTACTATATGTGATACTACTTACAACATGAGTAGTACATATAATGCGAATAGATACAAATAATATGAATAGAAACATATAACATGAATGGCTATATACAACACAAACATCTACATACAACATAAATAGCCACGTACAACATAAATAACCACACACAAGAAAAATAGTAGTTAATAATTTTAGTGTGAAAAAACAATATTAAAAACAGGGCAATACCAAAGAAACGTTGTTGTTAGAGAAGCCATTCTCTGGCCAATATTTCTTTTGTAAATCCGTCGACTGATATAGCTGCTTACCTAACCAATACATAACAACGATAAATTGTGAGGTATTTTTTAAAAACCCTAGCGAGCTGTATACATCAACCCAAACGGGAGAATTAATGTGTCGACTATTAAAAACGTATTTAGAAAAAACGCTTTAGTTAAAGCTTTAAGTGTAGCCGCTTTGCTGGCTGGCAGCACTTTGGTACACGCAGAAACCATCGTTGAAGAAAACTTTAACGGTAATTTAGGCATTTTTACCGGAACGGGTCGCGTTAGTACTTCCGGTTTTGATGCCCTACTACGCGGTGGTGACAATAGCGCCATCACCTCTAACTTAATCAGCTTGAGTGGCTACAGTAACATTTCCGTAAGCTACGAACGCAACACCTCTGGCATCGACTTTTTTGAAAGCTTCTCGGTAGAGTATTCAATTAATGGCGGTGCGTTTGTCACTATTGAAGAAGACGACGACGTAAGTGGTGTTAACACTGTAGCTTTACCAAGCTCTGTTAACGGCCAAAACCTGACTCTGCGTTTTTCTATCGATGCCAGCAGCTACTTTGAAACCTTGGAAGTGGACGACGTAATCGTTTCTGGCACCGCTGATGGAAGCAGTGGCGGTGGTGGTACTGGCGGTGGCGAAGGCGGTTCTCTGCCGGTGGTAGATTCTGTTGAGGTAAACGGTCCTTTCACTAGTGTTGAAGATCGCAACACCGGTGCCGATGGCGAAGCCTGGGTCGTTCGCCCCAGTAACTTGGGTCAGGATGGCTTATTGCACCCGGTATTTTTATGGGGACCAGGTGGCGGTACCGGTCCTGAAGACTACGACTTCTTTCTAGATCGAGTTGCGTCACACGGGTTTGTGGTTTACAGCCATGTGTCTTCTGGTCAGGGCACTGAAATGGAAGAAGGCCTGGACTGGTTAGAGCAGCAAAACAACAACCCTTCAAGCCCTTACTATCAACGCTTGGATTTATCCAGCATCGCAGCAGGCGGACATTCTCTGGGTTCTGTAACCACTTTCGCTATTGCCGATGATCCACGTTTATCAACCACCGTTCACGTGGCTGGCGGCTCTTTTGATGGCAACGGTTATCAATCTTTGCGTAACCCTGCGATCTACATCGCCGGTGAAGACGATACCATCGCCACCTCGAATGTGATTCGCGATTTCGAAAACACCAACAACGTGCCCGTGTTTTACACCCTGTTGGACGATACCGATCACATTTTAGCGACCCGTAACGGACAAGCCGCCATTGTGGCTTGGTTACGCTGGCATTTAGCGGGAGAGACTTTTCGAGATGTGGATTTCTTAACGCCGAATACTTGTTATTTCTGTATTCCGCCGTACAACTCGCAAATTAAAAACTGGTAATTCATTTAAATAATCGCGTACTTCGCACTGATAAAAAGTTCCGATTAACGCGCCTCTGCGTTAATCGGAGCGCGGTAAAGAGAAATTGCATTGCTCATTACATTAACAATTTATCTTCACTTCTTGGTTGGCCGCATGTCGCGGTTGTTTTCCAGGAATTAATTGTTCGTAAATAAATCCAAAGGTAGCTATTTATGATTTTAAAACCCTTTAAAAACCAGCAACTCGGGCAAGTACTGCGCCTGGGACTTATTGCCGGACTGTGCACCCTGCCAAGCTTGGCCAACGCGCAAACGGTTATTCACTCAGAAACATTTAACTCCGGAACTGGCAGCTATAGCTCCAGCGGCTCGGTAAGCACCGGTGGCGATGCCACTTTGCGCGGCGGCTTAAACGATGGCGAAATTGTTTCTCCTTCCATTAACATCAGCGGCAACACCAATCTTGTTTTGGACTTTGATCGCTCCACAACAGGCTTCGATTTAGGTGAATCCGGTAACGCCGAATACTCCATCGACGGTGGCAACTGGATAAGCTTGGAATCCGTAAGCAATGCTTCTGGCGGCGCTACTTATAACCTACCAACGGGTAATACTTTGCAGTTGCGCTTCTATACCGATGCCAGCAGCTACTTCGAAAACTACACCGTTGACAATATTCAAGTTACCGCTGGCTCTACAGGTGGCGGCGGTGGTGGTACCGGCGGTGGCGGTGGTGGCACCGGTGGCGAAAATTGCACCAGCACGCTAACCCCAGGTGATCACTTCGAAACCATGATCCACAATGGTTTAGTTCGCGAATATATCATCAGCGTTCCGAATTCTTACACGGGTAACGAAGACGTTCCTTTGTTGTTGGATTTCCACCCATTGCTATCGGATAACGATTTCCAATTCGATAACTCTGGCACTCGCGAATTAGCTGAAGACGAAAACTTTATTGTGGTTTACCCCAACGGCATCGACAACGCCTGGAATGTTGGCCCTTGCTGTACTGAATCACGCAGTGTTGACGATGTAGGCTTTGCGCTAGAAATTGTTAACGAAGTTAAAGCCAACGCCTGTATCGACGACCGTCGCGTTTACGCAACTGGTTACTCCAACGGTGGCGGCATGTCTTACGCGCTAGCTTGTAATGCGGCCGATACATTTGCGGCTGTAGCGCCAGCATCATTCGATTTGATCGAAGAGATGTCTTGTAACCCATCACGCCCAATTTCTGTATTCTCTGAGCGTGGAACTTTCGACTTCATCGTACCTTACGACGGTGGTGCTTCTAATCCTCCAACACCATACAACTTGGATACCATTCACTTCTTGGGTGCAGAAGGTACTTTCGACGAGTGGGCCGACCTTAACCAGTGTAGCGGTAACCCGCAAAACATTGGCGGTGGCTGTGAAGCTTACGAAAACTGTGCTGGCGGTGCTCGCGTTGTATTGTGTACCGTAAACTTTGGCAGCCACTCTGCATGGGATGCTGAAGACAGCTGGGACTTCCTGAGAAACGAGCAGCTTCCTTAATCGTTCTCATTTTATGCCGCCCTTTTAGGGCGGCTTTTTCTGTTTGATTGAATTAATGTATCTCTTCAACACAAAAATTCTGTAAAAAAGTTCTTTAAAAACACAAATACTAAAAATTGAAATTTTTAATAAAAATCCAAAAAAAATATTCCTTCAAAAGAAATATTCTCCTAAATAAAAACTCAAATAAAGCTTAGCGTCAGCGTAGGTTTTACCCCTGCTTTAAAATTTTAATAGCACTTTGATAAACCTTCTGCCAGTGCTCACCTTCTTTATTGGCAATATTACTGTCGAAATAATGTTTTAATCGACGTAAATCGTGTTGATTGTCTTTAACCGCCGCCCCCAATAAAAAATACACCAAATCGTCGCTATCCATGTTACCTTCACTGTAATAATACGCGCTAACGCCCATGGCGTGGGCAACAGAAATGGCCTCGGCAGTGGACATGACAGTTGAAACCAGGCGATCCGTCGTTGTGCCATTAACCGTGCAACCAGTTCTAAGCTCGTGGAATATCGTCACTAGCATCATCACAAGTTCGGGTTGTAAATCGATGGGTACCCCGGAATTTTGCAGGAGTATTTTTGACTCACGCAAGACGACCGCCACCTCGTCATCAATGTGAGCAATGGGGTATAGAGTTTCAAAATTTAATCGCCGCTTTAAAGCCGCACTTAAGTTGTTGATTCCCGCATCCAAACTGTTGGAGGTGGCAATTAAATTAAACCCTTGCGCGGCGTAAATAATACCTTCCGGGCCGGGTAATTCCGGCACCACCAAACAGCGCTCAGAGATCAGTGATAATAGCGCGTCTTGTACTTCTGGCGAGCAGCGCGCCATTTCCTCAAATCGCAACAATTGCCCGGCCTGCATGGCTCGCACTAACGGACCCGGCAACAGCGCCTCTCGGCACCAACCCAATTCAACAACCAACTGTTCATTCCAGCGATACAATACCTGTTGAATATCAGTAATCGCACCGCCCTGCACCACCAACGTTGAAGACCCGCAAATGGCAGCCGACAGCAACTCAGACAACCAGGATTTAGCCGTTCCCGGGGTGCCCACCAACATGACTCCGCGATTGCTCGCAACACTGGTCACCAAGCGAGTGATCAATGCTCTATCGACCACTACTTTACGCTCAATATTTAATGGCTCGTACCCTAAAATAAAATGTTCTATGGACACAGGCGACAATGCCCAACCGGGTGGTTTTGGGCGATCGTCCCAATCCTTGAGCCGATTCAGTTCTTCGCCAAAAACTTGTTCTGCGGGCAGTCTTTGAGCATTTTGGGCAGGTGTCGATTGAGCCATAATTATTATTCCAAAATTAAAAACAGCATTAAATAGCCCTGAGGCTTTGAGCACCACCACGCAATTCTGGAGCCATCCGATCGGCGGATAACAAACGAGGAATTTCCGAGAGCGGAATATCGCCATTAATAACATGCGCCAGTGCACTATCGCGCATCGTTACTAAGCCGTTATCCAAAGCGATGGAACGCATTTCCAACGCCGAGACCTGGCGTGCAATCGCGTCTCGAATTTCATCGTTAATCGGTAAATATTCCACCACCGCAACACGGCCTTTAGTACCTCGCTGATGGCAATGATTACAACCGGTACCCACATAGCTTTTAAATTCGGTGGGTTGTTCTTTGGGAAATAACTCTTTAATAATGGCAGGATCGGGTGGAGCCGGTTGCCGGCACTCGGGGCATATTCGTTTTGCCAGGCGTTGAGCGATAACTGCATTTAATTCGGAGGCAACCGAGTTGGGCAAAGCATTTAAATCAAACAAACGTTGCTGAACATCTGTGGCATCGTTGCAATGCAGAGTAGAAAGCACCAAGTGCCCGGTTTGCGATGCTCGCAAGGCTTCTAATGCGGTTTCATGATCACGAATTTCACCAATAAGAATAACGTCTGGGTCTAGGCGTACAAACGAACGCATGGCATCGGCAAAACCGAAACCAATTTCTGGTTTCACCTGAGTTTGTTGCACATTGTGTATGTCGTACTCAATGGGATCTTCCACGGTAATTACTTTGCGAGTACTTTCATTAGCTAATAATTGCAAGCCCGCGTACAAGGTCGTAGACTTGCCAGAACCCGTTGGCCCTACCACCAGAACCATGCCAGACGGATTGCGCAATAATCGCTGATAATGCTGAGCCATCGAAGCCGACAAACCCAGTTGATTGACACCCAACACCTTACCGGTTTGCGGCAACAATCTGATCACCACGTATTCGCCGTGC
The DNA here is from genome assembly GCA_964342265.1 of uncultured Cellvibrionaceae bacterium. GTDB lineage: Bacteria > Pseudomonadota > Gammaproteobacteria > Pseudomonadales > Cellvibrionaceae > Halioxenophilus. The sequence continues at coordinate 5,622 of CAYFFE010000115.1, forward strand.
AGCGACGGCTGTACTTGAATACGCAAGTCGTAGTGGATTTGGCCCACCAACATGTGCGAACGCCCGCCCTGGGGCACGCGTTTTTCAGCAATATTCATTTCGGCCCGTATTTTAATAACGTTGGTTAAGCCGAGTATTTCTTTGGGTGATAATTGATAGTGATTAGAATCGTGCAATTCGCCATCGACACGAAACCTGAGTCGCAATAAACCGTTGTATTGCTCAATGTGAATATCACTGGCGTTCTCATTGGCAGCATCCAGCAAAATTGCCTCTAAAACCGAAACAAGATAGGCCTGGACCTTGAGATTTTTTTCATTGCGGCCATCCTCTTGCTGGGCAAAGCTCCGCTGTTTAAACTCGTTTAACTGTTTTAACTCACCTTGCAAACAAAGGTTCAACATGGCCCACAAACGGTTAAAACTGGTGAGAGTAACCAGAATTAATTGGAAATTATAAGTCGGATACAGTTTTTTTAAATCGATTAAATCCACACTAGGGTTAAAACTGGCCACCATCAATTTGTCGTCGTATTTGCCAATGGGAATAATATGCAATAAATCTAAAAAAGATCGCGAAAAATGACTAAAAAAGTCCGCTTGCACATCGCCTACCAAATCGTCTAAGTCCCGGTACACTAAACCACTTTCCGAAGCTAAACGCTTGTAAAACTCACTCTCGTCGGCATCAATTAGTTGCCGCACCACTTCCACCAATAACTTATCTTCTCGGTGGGCCGTAGCCTTCGCTTGTTGTAAAATTTCTGGGGTTACGGCCTCAAAACACAATAGTGATTGAGTAAGATCTGTGTTTATGGGCAAGTAGCCGACTTCAAAGCGAACCGCTCGCTGATCTTCGCCGGCACTGTAACAAACTAATTTTTCTTTGCCTTTGTGATTGGATTCCAAAATAAACAGACGGCCAGAATCAGTTAACTGTGGAAATAACTGGCGAGTTGATTGCAAATCGGGCGTGGTTACCACCACCAAATCAAAAGGCGCGAATTGCTCGGCACCTTGCTCCCCCGCACCAGTAATTACCGTAACGTTGGTAATCTCCAGATTTTTTAATCGATCTGCAGCAGCAGCGGCCACCAATGGCGATTTTTCGATGGTAAAAACATCTTTAACAAAATTACTGAGCACCGCAGGAATATAGCCCGATCCCGTACCAATATGCAGTATGCGATCGTTAGTGCGAGGCGCGACGGCATCAACAAGATAGCTCAGCCATTGACGAGTGGGAATACTGTGCCCAACCACTTGGTCGGGGTTGGATAATTCGATAAATTCTGAGCGAGAAATAAAGTCCAGATCAATTTGATCGGTAGGTTCATCCATACATTTTTGCCTGATTATCGACTGCACTAAATACTGGACGCACTACAAACAAATGCCTTTATTTCAGATTGTGCTTATATCTTATTTACCGCATATAGCGTGGCCATAATATTGGCAATAGATAATAAACAGTTAACGACTGAATCCGTCCCAGTTAATAAGTTGTAGCTCAACTTATACTTGTGTGCTAAATCTTAGTTAACGAGAACTGATCCTTTACAACAGAGATCATTAACAGCAGCAATTATTAAGAGCGCCGAAACATGTCCAGACCGAGTGAGCAGGAATTAAACCAAGCATTGGCACGCGCAGCCAACATGCGGGAACATGACAACGACAAAGATTTTTTGGCAAAGAGTCTACTCAACCTCAATTACCGCAATCAACTATTGGAGGAAGTGTTAAGCAAAGCCAAACTCTATCTACATTCGGGCGAAAGCCCACACGAACACACGTTATTGGTAAAGGCGATAGAAAAGGCAGAAAAAGCGGAAGCGTTTTTAGGCGAAGAACCCAAAGGATTTTTAGATTAGATCGTTAAAAAACAAAAGCCATCGAACAAACGATGGCTTTTGGTTGATTAACACGGCAATTAAAGCTTTTTATTTTTCCGCTTGTGGCCGCATAGCTGGGAACAACAGCACATCGCGAATGGATGGCGAATCGGTAAGTAACATCACTAAACGGTCGATACCAATACCTTCGCCTGCCGTTGGTGGCAATCCATATTCTAACGCACGCACGTAATCGGCATCGTAATGCATGGCTTCGTCGTCGCCCGCTTCTTTTTCTGCCACCTGTGCCTTAAATCGCTCGGCCTGATCTTCGGCATCGTTAAGCTCAGAAAATCCATTGGCAATTTCCCGCCCGCCCACAAAAAATTCAAAGCGGTCGGTAACAAACGGATTGCCGTCGTTGCGACGCGCCAGTGGCGAAACCTCGGCCGGATATTCGGTAACGAAGGTGGGTTCACTCAGGCGATGCTCGACGGTTTTTTCGAAAATTTCTATTTGCAGTTTACCCAAACCCCAGGAATCTTTGGTGGGAACGCTCAATTGATCACACACGGCGCGAGCGGCTTCTACCGAATTAATGTTATCTTCGGTTAATTCGGGGTTAAAATGCAAAATAGAGTCGAACACCGAAATACGCTGGAAAGATTTTTCCAGATCGTATTGAATTTGCGATTCAATTTCGCCGTCGGCATTTTTTACCGTGCTGGTAATGGTGGTAGAGCCCAATACTTCGCTGGCCAATTGTCGGATCATATCTTCGGTCAGATCCATTAAATCGTTGTAATCCGCGTAGGCCTGATAAAACTCCAGCATGGTAAATTCTGGGTTGTGTCGGGTGGATAACCCTTCGTTGCGGAAATTGCGATTAATCTCAAAAACGCGATCAAAACCGCCCACCACCAAACGCTTTAGGTACAGCTCCGGCGATATACGCAAAAACATATCGATATCCAACGCGTTGTGGTGAGTAATAAACGGCCGAGCCGCCGCACCGCCAGGAATGGCTTGCAGCATGGGCGTTTCCACCTCCAAAAATTCTCGCTGGCTTAAATAGTCGCGAATGAAATTAATAATTTGCGAACGTTTTTTAAAGGCTTCGCGTACATCGGGATTGGTAATTAAATCCACATAGCGTTGACGGTACCGCATTTCCTGATCGGCCAAGCCGTGGAATTTATCCGGCAGTGGACGCAGCGATTTGGTTAAAAGCTGGTAGCTTTCCATGGTGACATAAAGATCACCCTTACCGGATTTGTGCAACGCACCGCGAATACCCACGATATCGCCCAAATCCAGGCTTTTGGCAAATGGTCGCGCTTCTTTGGTGACGTACAACTGAATTTGCCCACTCACATCTTGCAACACCATAAACGCACCGCGCGAACGAATAATTCGCCCAGCCACACTGACGAGATGATTGGCCTGCTCCAGCGCTTCTTTGCTTTGCTCGCCATACTCGGCCTGCAAAGCGGCTGCTTGATGCTCGGGTTTAAAATCGTTAGGAAAAGCAACGTCTGCGGTTTCGCGAATTTGTTTAAGTTTGGCGCGACGCTCGGCAATCAGTTTGTTTTCATCCTGAGGTGTTGCTGAGTTTTGATTGTTGTCGCTCATATTTTTTCCAATTTAAGTTAGACGTTGGTTGAGTTTGTGCTGATTTTAAATTCGTGTTGAATTTATTTAAAACTTGGCTTGAGTTTGTACTGAAATTATTAGGGCAAAATGCCCTAATAATTAGAGGCCGGCTTTTAAGCTGGCCTCGATAAAGGCATCCAAATCGCCATCCAAAACGGCTTGGCAATTGCTGTTTTGCACGCCGGTGCGCAAATCTTTAATGCGGCTGTCGTCGAGCACGTAGGATCGAATCTGGCTGCCCCAGCCAATATCCGATTTGCTGTCTTCCATGGCTTGCTTTTCGGCGTTGCGCTTTTGCATTTCTTGCTCATACATGCGCGCGCGTAGCATTTTCCAGGCGTTATCGCGGTTCTGGTGCTGTGATCGCTCGCTCTGGCACGACACCACAATACCGCTGGGTTCGTGCGTTAAGCGCACGGCCGAGTCGGTTTTGTTTACGTGCTGACCACCGGCACCGGAGGCGCGGTAGGTATCCTCACGCACATCGGCTTTGTTGATGTCTATTTCGATGTTGTCGTCGATCTCGGGCGAAACAAACACGGAGCTGAACGAGGTATGACGGCGATTGCCGGAGTCGAACGGACTCTTGCGCACGAGACGGTGCACGCCGGTTTCGGTGCGCAACCAACCGAAGGCGTACTCGCCTTCAAAGCGAATGGTGGCACTTTTAATTCCGGCCACTTCCCCGGCGGAGCATTCCTCCAATGTAGTTTTAAAGCCTTTGTCTTCGCCCCAACGCAAATACATGCGCAACAGCATTTCGGCCCAGTCTTGCGCCTCGGTACCGCCCGAGCCCGCTTGTATATCCAAAAAGGCGTTGTTTTCGTCCATTTCGCCGGCAAACATGCGGCGAAATTCCAACTTGCCCAGTTGCTTTTCGAGGTTATCGATTTCGCCTTGTACCTCGGCCAGTAGATCTTCGTCGTCTTCTTCGGTGGCCATTTGCAGCAATTCGTTGCCGTCGGCCACGCCTTGATCAAGAGTGTCGATGGTCGCCACCACCGCTTCCAGTGATGAGCGCTCGCGCCCTAGGGCCTGAGCCCGCTCCTGGTCATTCCAAACGTCGGGCTCGGCCAGTTCTGCCTCGACTTCGGTTAGCCGATCTTTCTTTTCGGCATAGTCAAAGATACCCCCTGAGTTCATCGGTGCGGTGTTGCAGATTTTTCAGGGCGTTTTGATAAGGTGCGATTTCCATAAATTTTCTGTAGTTGATGAACTTTGCAAAAATAAAAGCAGCGGATTGTACCCCAGGCAGCGGGGCCAAGTTAACCTTTTTACGGCTTAAGAGCGGGATTTAGCTCGACGTGTGGGCGCTACCGAATAGGGATCTTCCGGCCAGTGGTGTTTGGGGTAGCGGCCTTTCATTTCTTTGCGCACCGCTTGGTAGGAACCGGCCCAAAAGCCGGCCAAATCGTCGGTAATTTGCAGTGGCCGTCCCGCTGGCGACAGTAAATGAATCAATAATTTTACTCGGCCATTGGCGAGACTCGGCGAGACCTGCAAGCCGAACATTTCCTGCAAGCGTACCGCCAACACCGGCGGCGAGGCAAGATAATCGATGCGAATATTGGAGCCTGAGGGCACTTGGATTTTCTCGGGCAGTTGATCGTTAAGCAGTTGCTGCTGCGGCCAATCCAATTGGTTTTTTAGCAGCGATAACACATCCACCTGCTTGAAGTCGGCGGCGGTTTTAATGGCATCCACCGACGGCATAAACCAGTCTTCTAGGGTGTTGAGCAAACCCACCTCACTGAAATCGGGCCATTGATCGGCCTGGCATTGGCTGGAGGATAAGTGGCTTTGTTGCGCCAACTGCACCCGTGCTTGCAGAGTTTTAACGGCATCGGGGCAATTAAAAATCGCCAGTCCTTGATCCCGTACCCGCTGATAAATTACCTGCCGGCGCTGTTCAGAAGAGATCGTTTGCAATTCTCGGCTGCGCCAGATCAATTGGCCGATTTTATCCAATTGCTCGCCCACAAAACGGCCCTGCTGGTTATCCCAATCGATGCGATCTTGCTGCTCGAGTAAAAATTTCAAGTGGGTTGCGAATAAGGATTCATC
>CAYFFE010000116.1:0-11151 GCA_964342265.1 uncultured Cellvibrionaceae bacterium
TGAAGATATTGGCACACAATGATGGATCTGATCTTTATCTCAGCACAGGTGCGCCACCTTGCGCCAAATTTCAGGGAGCGCTAAAACCCTTGGAGAAAACACCGCTAAAACCTGGGCAAATTCGTGAAATTGCTTATTCCATAATGGATGAAAAACAGCAAAAGGAATTCGCCGAAGAGCTAGAAATGAATTTGGCGGCTTCGATCGCGGGAGTGGGGCGGTTTCGTATAAATATTTTCCAACAACGTAACGAGATTTCTATCGTTGCGCGTAATATTAAAACAGACATCCCCAAATTTGATGATTTAAATTTACCGGTTATTTTAAAAGACGTTATTACCAAAAAGCGCGGTTTAATTTTGTTTGTAGGCGCTACGGGTTCGGGTAAATCAACGTCTTTGGCGGCACTGATTGATCATCGAAACAGCACCAGCGCGGGGCATATTATTACGATTGAAGATCCGGTGGAATTTGTGCATCGCCATAAAAAATCGGTGATTAATCAACGTGAAGTGGGTGTGGACACACACAGTTTTCACAATGCATTGAAAAATACTTTGCGCCAAGCGCCCGACGTTATTTTAATTGGCGAAATTCGCGATCGCGAAACCATGGAACATTGCTTAGCGTTTGCCGAAACGGGTCACTTAGCGATTTCTACCCTGCATGCCAACAATGCCAATCAAGCACTGGATCGAATTGTTAACTTTTTTCCAGAAGAGCGCCGCACTCAACTGCTGATGGATTTATCGTCCAATATTCAAGCGTTTGTTTCTCAACGACTCATTCCCACCGTGGATGGCAAGCGCGCAGCCGCTGTTGAAGTTTTGCTGGGTACATCGACCATAAAAGAGAAAATATTAAAAGGTCAGTTTGAAGAAATAAAAGAAATAATGGAGAAATCTGAAAACCTGGGCATGCAAACCTTTGATGCAGCCTTATTTAACTTGTACAACAGCGGAAAAATATCACTGGAAGAAGCCGTACGCAATGCAGATTCGCCCAACAATTTAAGGCTAAGAATTAAGTTGAGGGGGACACAACCTGAAGCAGAAAAGCCCAATATGAGCCTTTCATTGGAGGATATCCCAGAAGAAAACCCGGATGACGAAGGCTTTGAGAATACTGAATTGTAGAATTCCAGATGTGCACAGTCTAATTACAGCAGTGCAATTACAAAGCAAACTCTGAGTACTTACGAGGTTACGTTTCGCTGTTAATTAAATTTGAGCCGTGATCGATATTCGTGATTCAATTCTCACAATACACTGTGTGTATAAATTTACCTGCGCAACTTTAACCAGCACTGACTAATTAAACCTGCCAATAATAAGGAAATACAATGAAAAAGTGGATAAATGGGCTTTTCTGCACGCTTTTGGTTATGACAACAGGGGCAGCGCAGGCGCTTACGCCCGCTGAGCTTGAACAAGCTCTGTATAAATTGGCTGATTCCGCCGAAGGTAAAAACGGTTTTATGGAGTTCCGCGTAGGCGAAATTCAATATTTTATGCTGATGGATCCCGCCGCAAATCGCATGAGAATTATTACGCCGGTGGCCGAATACAAGGATCTCGAATCTGACCAGATCACCGCTATTATGGAGTCTAATTTTCACGATGCTTTGGATGCTCGCTACGCCTTGAGCAATGGCGTTGTTTACGCGGCCTTTATTCATCCATTGTCGGAGTTATCACTGGCGGAGCTAGTATCTGCGGTTTATCAGGTGGGCAGTTTGTCGATTACATTTGGTCGTGAATACAGCAGCGGCATTGCGCACTTTGGCGGCCAAGGCCAGCCAGAATCGGAGTAGAAGCAGGCATAAGACAATGTGGTGGATTTTTAACGGCGTAGGTGTGTTTCTATTCTGGTATTTAACCGATCTTCGATCTGAGTCCACGTTTTACAGCACCGTTTGCCCATTGTTGGTCGCTTGGTTTGTTATCAGCTTGATGGTTCAGGTGGTTATTGCCATAGGCCCGGGAGGCGGTTCGGGCAGAGGCGGTGGTCACGGTGGTGATGGTGGCAGTTGGGGCGGTTTTGGTGATGGCGGTGGCTGTGACGGTGGCGATTGCTAAACCAGGCGTTTACCCAGTAATCTCGCAGCCTTCTAGGGACTCGGCCAAATCGTCCAATGCTTGCGCTTTTGAGGTATAACCCTCGGTTTCGTCCAATCGGTAAATAACCAAAACCTGTGTGTCATCGTCGTGCCGGCGGCACTGGCAATCGCCAACTGCCCCAGCTCGTAACTCCGCAATAAATTTGGAGGCGAGTGGGGCGGTGGGAAAGGCGTAGGCGATTTCGCTTTTCATTGCTGGCCGATTATTTCGCAGGTGGAATGGGAAAATTCACCAGAGACCAATTATCGGGCTCGACATTGAGGTACCAACCTTTCTCACCCCAATCGCCCAATACAACTCGCTCGCCGGTGTTTTCGCCCAAATCAACTCGGTGGCGGTTAGGCCTGTGAGTGTGGCCGTGAATCATTTTTTGCACACCCTCAGCCTCCATCAGGCTTATCACTTCTTCGGGCGTAACATCCATAATGTCTTCGGCCTTCATAGCGTTCATGGATTGGCTCTTTTCGCGCAATTCGGCGGCCATTTGCCGGCGCACAGCCAACGGTTGAGACAACACCTGCGCCTGCCACGCCTGAGAACGCACTTGGCTGCGAAACTCTTGGTACTCCAAGTCTAGGGTGCAAAGCGTATCGCCATGGGCGAGTAGGACTTTTTCATCGTACAGATCCACGACGGTAATCTCTTCCAAAAGAGTGATACCGGTGTCTTCTGCGAATTGCTCGCCAACCAAAAAGTCGCGATTGCCGTGCAAAAAGTAGGTTGGCACACCCGAAGCGCTGTAACGCTGCAGCGCTTCTTTGATGTGCACGACAAAATCGCTGTCGTCGTCGTCGCCAATCCAAATCTCGAACAGATCGCCCAAAATGTACAGGGCTTCGGCTTTAGAAGCTTGGTTAAATAGAAATCGTAAAAAGGCTTTTGTGATTTGCGGCCTGGACGGATCCAGGTGCAAATCCGAAATAAATAAGGTACTCATTGATGGCCGCGACTAGGCGTCTACCGTGGCCTTTTCTATGATTACCGGCTGCACCGGTACGTCTTGATGATGGCCTTTATTGCCTGTATCCACGGCTTTGATTTTCTCTACTACATCCATACCTTCGGTGACTTTGCCAAACACGCAATAGCCCCAGCCTTGGTTGGATTTGGCTGTGTGGTTAAGGAATGCGTTGTCTTTTACATTGATGAAGAATTGAGCGGTGGCGCTGTGTGGGTCCATGGTTCTGGCCATGGATACGGCACCGGTAACATTGGTTAGGCCATTGTCGGCTTCGTTCTCGATGGCGGGGCGGGTTTGCTTTTCGCTCATGTCTTCTGTCATGCCGCCGCCTTGAATCATGAATCCATCGATGACGCGATGGAAAATCGTGCCATCATAAAAGCCTTCTTCGACGTATTGCTTAAAGTTTTCTGCGGTTTTTGGGGCTTTATCAAAGTCCAGTTCTATCTTAATGGTGCCGAAATTGGTAGTCAGGATAATCATGGAAGTCTCCATTAAAATGCGTTGTTGTAGGCGCGAAAATAATTATGGGTGTTCATTTAGTTTTTGTAATTCGACGAAATCAAAGGCAACAATCATCTATCGTGTTTTGTCATGGTTTTTCTGTAATGCCTTTCTTTACTGTAATACCTTTCTAGGCCGCTCTCAATAGAGCATATTTATAGAGCACTTTTTATAAAGTGTTCGATTGAGAACAGCCGAAATTGTAGCAGTCAGTTATTTTCAAGCGGCTTATGGTTTGAATTGTTCCAATACGGATAATCACTCAAACGCCGCCCAAAGAATGCTGCGCTGCACAATTTTTCCCTTTTTTACATCATCGCTTCCTAAAATTTGATCAGGTCTTAACCAGAGTGGGATAAAAAAGTCTTCACACTGGGTTCTCCCTACTCAACAGGCGGCTATAATACGCCCTTTATTTTTATTCTCAATCCTCGGCCAACGCGCCCTTGAGAGCCATGCGAGTTAATTATTAATGACCAAAGCGAACAGTACCGACAACGAGAAACCTCTGCATTTTATTGAGCAGATCATCAGCCAAGACCTCCAAGAGGGCAAACATTCTCAGATTGTCACTCGGTTTCCACCGGAGCCCAACGGTTACCTGCACATTGGTCACGCAAAATCCATTTGTTTAAATTTTGGCCTGGCCGAGCGTTTCGGCGGTGTCTGTAACCTGCGTTTCGACGACACCAACCCCACCAAGGAAGAGCAAGAGTACATCGATTCGATTGTCCGCGATGTGGAATGGCTGGGCTTTTCGCTGCACGAGGGAAGCTCGCAGATTTTTTACACCTCTTCCTACTTCGATCAGCTCCACGACTGGGCACTGGAGTTAATTAAAGCCGGTAAAGCTTATGTATGCGAGCTGACGGCAGATCAAGCCCGCGAGTATCGCGGCACACTCACCGAGCCCGGTAAAGACAGTCCGTATCGCAACCGTTCGGTTGAGGAGAACCTGGCCGAATTCGAAAAAATGCGCCACGGTGACTACGACGAGGGTGCTTGTGTATTGCGTGCCAAAATCGATATGGCGGCGGGAAACATCAACCTGCGCGATCCAATCCTCTATCGAATTCGCAAACTCTCGCACCACCAAACCGGCGACAAATGGTGCATTTATCCTACCTACGATTTTGCGCACGGCCAGGGCGATGCCATTGAAGGCGTAACACACAGTATTTGCACCCTAGAATTTGCCGACCACCGCCCCTTGTATGAGTGGCTGCTCGATAACCTCTCGGTGCCCGCCAAACCCCGGCAGTACGAGTTCGCCCGTTTAGAGCTCAATTACACCATTACCTCCAAGCGCAAACTCAAGCAGTTGGTGGACGAACAATACGTTGATGGCTGGGATGATCCCCGCATGCCAACGATTTCGGGCATGCGCCGGCGGGGTTTTAGCCCTGCTGCGCTGCGCAACTTCTGCGAAATGATTGGCGTAACCAAATCGGCCAGTACCGTGGATGTGGGCATGTTAGAGTACGCTGTGCGCGATGATCTTAACGAAAACGCTCCACGCGCTATGTGTGTGTTAAAGCCTCTAAAACTCGTGATTACGAATTTTGCCGAGCATTATGGCGAAGGCGCCAAAACCGTTACACAGCCCGGTCATCCCAACCGCCCAGAATTGGGCGAGCGCGCTTTGCCTTTCACGGCGGAAGTTTTTATAGATGCCAGTGACTTTACCGAAGACACCAGCCTATCGCGCAAAAAGTTTAAAAGACTGGTCGCCGGCGATTATGTTAGGTTGCGCGGTGCCTCGGTGATTAAGGCCGAAAACGTTATCAAAGACGAAGACGGCAATATTACCCAAGTGGAATGTACTTTGGTGGCCAATACCATTGGCGAAAACCCGCCCGAAGGCATCAAACCGCGCGGCGTGATTCACTGGGTATCGGCCAGCGACAGCATTGAATGCGAGGTTCGACTGTACGACCGATTATTCAACGATGCATCGCCCGGTGCCGGCGGCAAGGATTTCCTTGAGTCGTTAAATCCTAATTCGCTGGAGGTTATCTCCGGGGCTCGTGGCGAAATAGCCCTGGCTAATGCCGCGATAGGGCAGTCGTACCAGTTTGAACGCGAGGGTTATTTCACGTTAGACAGCCGCTACAGCAGCGAAGATCGCCCGGTGTTTAACCAAACCATCGGCTTAAAAGACAACTGGGCCAGCAAGGTTTAACCCTTTATAAGAATTAACAAAGCCGAAGTGCTGTTCTTCGGCAGGTGCAATTATGACAACCAACGCTCCAACCATTCATCTGTACAACACTCAAGCGCGACGCAAAGAAGCGTTTGAACCCATCGAGCCCAATACCGTAAAAATGTACGTCTGTGGGCCTACGGTGTACAACCTAGTGCACATCGGTAACGCCCGCCCGGCTGTGGTGTTCGATACCTTATTTCGCTTGTTGCAAGATCAATACGATCAGGTGATCTACGCGCGAAATATCACCGACATCGACGATAAAATCATGAAAGCCGCGGCACAAAACAACGAATCCATCAGTGAGTTGGCCGGGCGTTTTACCCAGGCCTATCAGGAAGACATGGCCGCGCTGCACAATTTGTCACCCACCATAGCGCCATTTGCCACTGACCACATTGGCGACATGATCAGTATGATTGAGCGTTTGGTGGCGTCAGAGCACGCCTACGAGGCCGAGGGCCATGTGCTGTTTGCGGTTCAGAGCATGCCGGATTACGGCAAGTTATCCAATCGCAACCTCGAAGACATGCTTGAAGGCGCACGAGTGGAAGTTGCGCCTTACAAACGTTACGCCGGTGATTTTGTGCTATGGAAACCCTCCAGCGAGGGCGAACCCGGCTGGGAGAGCCCCTGGGGTTACGGTCGACCAGGCTGGCACTTGGAGTGTTCCGCCATGGTAGAGGCCCACCTTGGCGAAACCATCGATATCCACGGCGGTGGCCGCGACTTAATCTTTCCTCACCACGAAAACGAAGTGGCGCAAAGCACCTGCGCGCACGGCGGTAAAACCTACGTACGCTATTGGATGCACAACGGATACATCAATATCGATGGCGAGAAGATGTCCAAATCGCTGGGCAATTTTCGCACGGTTCGCGAGCTGCTAAGCCAATTTAAAGGGGAGGCGATCCGTTTTGCACTGCTCACGGCTCAATACCGCAGTGAGTTGGATTTTTCGGCCGAGCTATTGGAGCAATCCAAAGCGGCGCTCGATTCGCTTTACGGGGCATTGCGCGACTGCAAGGTCGAGCCCGACTTAAATCAGTTCATCCAAACCAGCCCAGCCTACCTGGCTCTGTGCGACGACCTCAATACACCGCTGGCCATCAGCGAACTGCACGGGATGGCCAAGCAACTCAACAAAGGTGAGGGCGATTTACCAGCCATAAAAGGCCAGATGCTAAAAATTGGCGCATTAATGGGGTTGTTAACCGAAGAACCCAACGCGTGGTTTCAGTCAGGAGCCGGCAGCGAGGACGAACTTTCCGCCGAACAAATTGAAGCCCTGATTATTGAACGCAAACAAGCCAAGGTTGATAAGAACTTTGCCCGCAGCGATGAAATTCGTGATCAACTAAAAAGTGCTGGCGTTATTTTGGAAGACTCCAAAGAAGGCACAACCTGGCGTAGAGAATAATTGAGTTAATTATGAATAAATGGTGGTTATACAGCACCGTGGTGGGTATTGTGCTTTCTGGCGTGGTGGTGATAGTGTCGGCTTTGACTCCAGTTGCCACACCGGAGCCTGTTGTGGAAGTTGAATACGACGAAGCCTGGTGCGAAAGCATGATGATTAAGCCCAATGCAGACTGGCAAGAGCAAGAAACAATCGCTTTTAGTGAAAACTGTCTGTAATTGTTCTAAGCCCTCTGATTTAATAACCCCCATGCTTGAAAAGCCCCAGTTTTAATTGGTCGTTCGTTTTGTTTGCCGTCAGTAGTTGTTGCGCTAACCGTAGGTAAGTAGGTAAGTAGGTAAGTAGCTAAACCAACGCAAACGAACCCGCGGCTAAAACCCCACAGGGTTAACCACAGCGAAGCGACAAGCAAAATGATGGAAATTCCAACAGCTCATCAATGTTAAACAAGCGTTTAATTATTGTTCAAAAAACAACACGCTTCACTTAATTGCAGGACCAGGATTTCGGTTATGGACAAACCAAAGCCAATTAAAATTGCCAACATTACATTGAGTGTGCCATTTGTGTTGGCAAGCTGCGTTATGGTGCTTTGGATCAGCTGGCAGTTGCTTTCAGCGCTAAATTTTAGCTACCCGCTGTGGTATCGCGTACTCAATATTCACCAGCACATCGAAGAGTTCGCGCCACAAAATCGCAACAGAGATAATTTTGCCGAAACCAGCGTCCAAGAACGTTATCGATTGTTTGGCGAGGTAGTCTCAGCCATCAACAATGGTGGTAAAGGGTTGGCGCAAATTACCTACCACGATGTAACCGGTGAACCCATCGACTCCATGTACACCGAGTTGGAAGTGCTTCATTTGGAAGATGTCGCTAAATTAATTACGGTGTTCGATTTTGTAGCCTATATTTGTATCCTAGTAGTGCTTGCATACAGTGTACGATTTTTAGGCATTTGGGGCGGGCCAGCTTTTAAGCCCGACTGGCGAACGGTGCATATTTCCGTGTTGGTTATGGTTATTTTGGCGGCTATATCAATTTTTATCATTGGCCCGTTGCAAGTCTTTAACTTTTTACATGATCTTGTTTTTCCAGCCGATCATCCCTGGTTTTTTTACTACCAGGATTCGCTGATGTCGACCAGCATGAAAGCACCCGATTTATTTGGTGGCTTGGCCGTACAATGGTTGTTGGTGGCACTGGTTGGCTACTATTTGTGGATTTATTTGTTCAGCTATTTAGTGAAAGTGCGCGTTAGAAAAAGAAACAATCAATAGGAAGCTCTGAGTTAATTAGAGGTTCCAATAGAAATTTAGTCGCTATAATTTATCTGAAAAATAAATCGCTGTAGTTCTTTATTGAATTACTTTTTTAGAGTTCTCGGTTCTATAAAATTATGTTTCAACACGATGCCCGCCAGGAGCAGGTGTACAGCTTTTCCAGACTCGACAGCGAATGTCTCTTATCCACTGTATCCAATCACCGTATAGAGCTTGAGGATCGATCCTGGCCCACGGCGGAACACTACTATCAGGCCAAAAAGTTTACTAAAACGCCAATAGTTGAAGAGATTCTCGCGGCAGAAGACGGACTATTGGCTTATAAACTTGGCAATCGTTGGTGGAAAATGGGTCGCAACCGTGACTGGAAACAAAACCGCCGCATAATGATGACTCGTTGTTTGTACATCAAAACCCAAGCCCACCCAGAAGTAAAAGACGCCTTACTAGAAACCGGCGAAGAGCGCATTGTTGAAACCTCTCTCTATGATCATTACTGGGGAATAGGGCGAGATCAGCGCGGCGAAAATATGATGGGGCAAATTTGGATGGATATTCGCGCTAAAATTAAAGCCGGGGAGAGGGCGCGCAATAACAGTTGATCGTCATCAAAGATTAGATGAGCTTGCGAATACTAAAAACCACCTTGCGCCCCAATAAAGCACAGTTAATACCACTGGCACCACAGATAAAACCAAAAAGGCTGATCTTTCGATCAGCCTTTTTGGTTTTACTCGTTAAATCTTCACCATTTAGCGACGCATAAATAATGGTTGCGGTTGATCGACCGAGGGCTGATAACCGTCGGTAAAATCGTGCAACGATTGCTTGGCCGATTCCAAATCAATGTCTTCCTCAAAGGCGAAGCTGTTAAAACCGCAACGACGTAAATAGCACAGTTGATCGCGAATAAACTGACCGCCCGCTCTCAACTCGCCGGTAAAACCATAACGCTCGCGCAACAATCGCCCTAAACTGAATCCGCGCCCATCCATAAAGGCAGGGAAAAAGATTTCGATCACGGGCAATTGAGCGATGTCGTCTTTGAGTACCGATAAATCTTCGGTGTTGCACAAGCTTAAGCCAAGGTTGGGCAAGCGAGCTTTGAGCGTTTCTTTTTCTGCCAGCCACAACTCCAATGGCACCAGTACGTGTCCGCCGCTCGGTAGCTCGTTGACGTCTGTAACGCTCGCGTCTATTCGCTTCCATTCGTTGTCGAGAATAACTTCGTCTTTAATTAGCTTCGGCATAGACTCGTTCCTTAAATGGGGCAATTCCAACGCGCTCAAAGGTATCGATAAAAGGCTCTTGATCCTGGCGCAACGCCACGTAGGTGTGCAAAATGTCTTTAATAACTCTCGGTACATCTTCCTGAGAAAACGCGGGGCCCAAAACGGAGCCCAATCGAGTGTAATTGCCGGCATCGCCGCCCAACTGGACTTGGTAAAATTCCTGACCTTTTTTGTCCACACCCAAAATACCGATGTTGCCCACGTGGTGGTGGCCACAGGCGTTCATACAACCGGAAATATTGAGGTCGATTGGGCCCAAATCGTAGAGATAATCCAAATCGTCAAACTGACGCTGAATGTCTTCGGCAATGGGAATGGATTTGGCATTGGCAAGCGAGCAGTAGTCGCCACCAGGGCAGCAAATCATATCGGTTAGGGTACCAATGTTGGGCGTTGCAAAGCCGGCTTGTTTGAGCGACTGCCACACATTAAACAATTCAGCTAATTCTACATCGGCCAACACGATGTTCTGCTCGTGAGTGGTACGCACTTCGCCAAAGCTGTATTGATCGGCTAAATCGGCAATCGCCTCAAGCTGTTGATCTGTAATATCACCAGGCGCAACACCTACGGGCTTCAGCGATAGGGTAATCGCGCGATAGCCAAGTACTTTGTGATTGCGCACATTGCGCTCTAACCAGCGGCTAAAGGCTTTGTTTTCCTGGGCCAGTTTGGCAAGGTCCTGCTCGATGGTGCTTTCATCGATGGTTCTGTAGGGCGGAGCGGTAAAGAACTGCTGAGTTCGCTCTATCTCCGCCTTGCTGAGCGGTGTGTACTGTTCAGCCAAAGCCTGCCATTCGGCTTCTACGCGTTGGGTGAATTCTTCAACGCCGAGTGCTCGCACCAAGATTTTAATGCGCGCTTTGTATTTATTCGCTCGGTTACCAAATAGGTTGTATACCCGCAAAATGGCTTCGAGATACGACAATAAATCCTTCTCGGGCAAAAACTCGCGAATAACCTGGCCAATCACAGGCGTGCGGCCTAAACCGCCACCAACAAAAACTTTAAAACCCACTTCGCCGTTTTGCTCAACCACATGCAAACCGATATCGTGGACGCGTATGGCCGCTCGATCGGCTTCAGAACCGGTGACCGCAATCTTGAACTTACGCGGTAAAAAGGCAAATTCTGGATGGAAACTCGACCACTGACGGATGATTTCGCAATAGGGGCGGGGATCGATAACCTCATCGGGAGCGATGCCGGCAAACTGATCCGAGGTGGTATTGCGAATGCAGTTACCACTGGATTGTGTGGCGTGCATTTCAACTTCGGCTAGCTCGGCCAAAATGTCTGGCACTTCGGCCAGATCTGGCCAATTGAACTGAATGTTCTGGCGAGGGCTGACGGGGCAGTAGCCTT
>CAYFFE010000117.1:0-11042 GCA_964342265.1 uncultured Cellvibrionaceae bacterium
TTTTGTAATTTCCATAACCACAGATAATATCAAAATTAGTGTTAACAGGCCCTAGAAACTCGTGAAAAACGCGTCGCATTAATAGTCGACCTTATTGAGCGCGCCGGCGATCAATAAATATCCATAATTATCCGGCGACAGATTGCCTCGGCATGTAAGTAATTAGCAATAACATAGGCTTAATGGTAAATCGTTAGGGCTGCTTGTAGCAGGCGTAAAATTGCAGTTCCCAGTTCATTTTGCACTGATCATCCGATTGTTCATAACCTAAATATTGATCGATACCCTTAATAATATTTTCCGGCTCTGATAAATCCATCCCAAACAGCTGTTTGCAATAGGTAGCCATTTGTAATGGGCTATCAAATAGCCAATGGTATTGTTTAGCAGCGTTGTAACTAATATCAAAGCCTGAACTTTGTAGTTCTTTAATCGTAGAATCGTTGAAAAAAGTACCTTCATGGCCCATGCTATTATTAGCATCTACAAATACATTGAGAAATTTAGCGACTTTAGAGCCCTCGTAGGCATCCGCCATACACAACCAGCCACCTGGCTTTAGCAATCTAAAACATTCTTGATAGAATTTATGTTTATTTTCGAGGTGATGTAACCCCGCGAGACTAATAATGCGGTCCACCGAATTCGATGGTAGAACCAGATTACACAAATCGTGACAAACCAATAAGGAAAGGTTTTGAGTGGGTTGTAAGTTGCGTACAAACTCATGGGATGTTTCTACAGCGACCAAATTGACTGGCTTATCGATATAATTGTTTAAATACCCGCCACCCGATGGAATGTCGAGTATTAGTTGATCTTCCGATAATTCTGCCAGCTCTATAACTGCCTGAAATTCTTGATCGCGGGCATCGGGAACATCGAGCATAGCCTTATGGTAGTCTTGTCCCCTTTGGCTGAATATGGATTGATACGTTTTATACATTTTATTTTCGCTCTCACAAAAATTCTATATCATTATATATTAGTAGATTAAAGAAATAACAAAAGGAAGCTAGTAATGCAACAAGTCGGCAAACCAATTATAGCTATTTTATGCCGCAAAGATGAAAAACTCACCAGTGTTAAAAGCTACGCCATTTACGGTATGGCCCAGCACTGGATGGAACAGGGTTTAGAAGTAAAATGGTTGTTTGGACCAACAGCCAAACCGGTAAAAGCCGATGTGTTATTTATGCATGTTAATCTAACAGTGGTTCCTGAGCAGTACATAAAATATGCGGAGCAATATCCATTGGTAATCAATGGCCGTGTAACCGATATACGGAAGTCAACCGTATGTGATCATTTAATTGCTCAAAACGATAATTATACTGGGCCGGTTATTGTTAAAACCGATTTAAACGCAGCTGGCCGGCCGGAAGAGCGTTCACGCTCCAAATTACGTCGGCATGTACAGAGCTGGATAAAAAGCATTTCTGCTTCTAGCCTCGAAATCAATAGTCAGAATGAGTATCGAATTTATCAAACAGCAAAAGACGTTCCATTGAAGGTGTTTAATGATCCTCGATATGTCGTGCAAAAGATGATGGCGGAACAAGAAGGAAACACCTATTTTGTACGGAATTATAGTTTTCTTGGTGATCATCACACTTGCACACGCCTATCTTCGAAAGAACCAATTATTCACTTGCGCAGTACCGAGTCCGTCGAACCTATTGATGCGGACCCCAGAATAATTCAGATACGACACGAGTTAGGGTTTGACTACGGAAAATTGGACTACGTGGTACACAATGATCAAGTGGTTTTACTCGACGCCAATAAAACCTTGGGTGTAAGAGATCGCAATGAAACCGATGCGACAGTACTTGGCCAGCGCCAGGAAAGAGCAAATGGTATATTTAGCTATCTAGGAATGGGGGTACCAGAGTAACCAACAACGTTGGAATAGAAAATTTATTCAAACTGCTTTCGGCCAACCACTTCAAATTATTTATTAGACATCAATTTTTATTAAATTGACTTGGCGGCGAACACTATCAATGAGACATCAAATTACTTCCGAAAAGGTCGTCACAACAAAACCAAATCTCCCTCTCATCGCGAGAAAGATCATCAATAGATGGGCTCGTTGAATACTCTTCGAGGTTGTTGAGAATATGCGATTCGGCAGCGTTTAAGCGGTTGTTTTTTGAGGCTGAAAAAAAATTATTTCTATAATACATAAATGATGACTCCAACGTTCCCTCAAAATTTGCCCCGCCTGCCCATGCTTCGGCAACATTACCGCCGGTCAAAATCATTCTTATATCGTTCAACAAATTTAACTTATTATTTTTCCAATATTCGGAACTAAATCTTAAATCATACAATTTGGAACTATTCAAATCCCAAATTATACTTAACTCCTCTACACCTTTTACCGGGTTCCAGCTACAATTTTGCCCCCTACAGTGAATCTTTGATAGAACAGGTTCTTGTACGTATACTGACTCTCCATTAGGGAACTGGGCGGCACTTGGAATAAAACGCATAATAGCAATTTGGCACTCAATAATTACGTTTTCTTTACCGTATTCATTTATTAACTTATTCACTCTCGGAATAAATTGTTCCAGCCTACCACTTCTGGTTAAGTCAAACTCGCACAACAAGCGCTGTTTTGCGAGAGACCGGTTATAAAGCCTTAAAAATCTAACCCAAAACTGGCCGCTGTAAGATTCCAACGCAGCCACCATATCGAAGTAGCTATCGATTATTCTTTCTTGACAACCGGTTCGCATGTAGCAATTTACATTCCACCCCATTATTCCACCCGAAGACAACAAAAAATAAACTATTTCTATAGTATCCTATGATTATCTCAGAAGCTCCTACTACTCAGGGATGAGCTAATCAGAGTTTACTTTGATAAATTGCGCTCACCCACAATAAGCAAATGTTTTACAGTCGCTTAAATGTAAACAAATTATCGTTTACATCCATTTGGTACAAATGGGTATCGGTCACAGACGGAAAGTTACCTCCACCGATACCGCTACGACCTTCTTCTGTATAGACATGGGACCATATCAATTCATCGGAGGTTAAATCGAAAGCAATATTAGCCGTTAATAGCTCGCGGGGGTATTTTTCTAGCATAGCATTTGAACTGGAATAGAGGATCCCTTTGTGCAAACTGCACCAGGATGAGGAATACAACTCATTTAAATGATTTCTAGTGTTGTAGCCTTTGTGTGATTTATAGCTAATCTCGCCAGTTGCTAAATCCAAACTTACGGAATAATCCGTGACTAAACCAATTAATCGCCCCCGCTCTGCATCCAGCAAAAAATTAGATAGTTTATATAACATCAGAGAGGGGCCAGCATCCGGAATCTCGAATAAAGTATTCGACCAAGTTCGTTTAATTTTAAAGGTATCGATGGCCACCTCGAACAGCTGGCAATAATTATAGTCAACGGAAATACTGTTCCTAACAAGGTATAAATGATTTTGATAGACACCTAATTGTTTAGTTACCACCTCTCTCGGTTCGTCTATTGTTTCTTTAAAATTTATAGTCGCCAATTGCTTGCCGGAAGAGAAATCAAGTTTGTAAAACATGCCGTCCGTATTGGATACACAATCAAAAAACACCTCGTCATAGATTGGCCATGGATTACGAAATCCATCTTTAGCCCACTCTATTTCGTGCGTTAAAATATTATATAACGACGTTTTTTCCACACCCTCTCGGTAATCGTTGGTAAGTATTTTTTGTTGGTTAGCAACAAGGCTATAGTACATCCCTAAATCAGGTTGCGCATCCACTATCTTACCGGTTTCTATATCAATGCACGTAAGACCATCATCAGGATTACCCAAACAAAGTACACCGCCTGTAACAAATGCTTTATTGTGTGTCATCCCGTATACCGGTGAATAGGCACAACGCCAAACAACCTCATCTCCTTGTCTTTTTTCAATATAACCGGGCACTTTATAATATACGAAGTCTTCTGTGGCGGTTAAAAAAAATGTATCTTTCTGTATCGATTGCAATGTAAACATAAAAAACTTCCCCCAGTTAATTTATTAACGTTTATGGCAAGCCGTAATAGGGCCGGCTATAAAATTGGCACCGTCTATGGATAATGTACCAATTAATACCTGAGCGATATCCGACGGGGCAGTATCTGTGGTTTTATATTGATCCAACGCCTGCTGCAGTTGTGTAAGTGATGTTGTACGATATTTTTCTTTTGCCTGGCTGCAGCTTGGGATATTGGCGTTTACAGGCTCAGTGGTTTTTTGTCGATAACTTATAGATTGTTTAACCAAAGGAACTAGTTCCTTTTTTACTGACGCGTTAATAAAATTTTGAATATAATTTGGGTCTTCAATTATTTTTTCTATTTCC
Organism: uncultured Cellvibrionaceae bacterium; assembly: GCA_964342265.1. Taxonomy (GTDB): domain Bacteria; phylum Pseudomonadota; class Gammaproteobacteria; order Pseudomonadales; family Cellvibrionaceae; genus Halioxenophilus. Next base: position 4,367 of record CAYFFE010000117.1, read on the forward strand.
GAGTTAATGTGCGCAGACTGCATTTCGGCCAATGGTTTGAGCTTTTTCTTTACTGTTTGGACATGCTCTACGGCATCATCAATATCTTTTTCAGTTGCAGCAGCTACATTAACCATACAGCTTGCCAGTATTAGTCCACCGATTAAATTAATTAATATCTTCACGACTTTCCCTTAAAAATTGTTTTTCAAACTGAAGAGTACACTCTTACGTCACTCATCATAACAATTAAAACTTTTTTAATATTTGCATCAATACTCACTCCATAATTAAACCGCAAATCGCGAGCAACAATTATGATCGGTGGCGCAGTTAACGATTAACGCTCGCCATTACTGTGAAGGCCAGTCTCCAATATTCTCTGTCGCATAAACCCAAATTAGCCACTTCGTGACTCAGTTTCCGCTTTTTGCAGTTGTTCCAGCTATCCAACTACCTTATCATCCATATGTAATGTAATAGTCGTTACACCATAAAGATTAAGGAGTTACTATGTTCAAACAACGATTAATCGGTGCGGCGGCGGTTGCACTGATGTGCATGTGGGCTCAGCACTCCATCGGCAACGAAGATTCGAGTGCTAACTGGAAAGGTTTTGCGGCTCTGGGTACCGGAATTATGCCCGAGTACGATGGTGCTGAAGACAACCGGGCCCTGCCCTTTGTGTTCAGCCGTTTATCTAACGGCCCTTACTGGGTGCAAATTCAGGGGCAAGAGTTTTCGGCGAACCTAGTAGATGACAAGCGCTGGCGCGCTGGGCCCGTTGTGCAATTGCGCTTTGGCCGCGACCAAGACGCAGAAAATGATGTAGTCGCCACACTCACTGAGATCGACGATTCCTTCGAGGTCGGCTTGTTTGCCAGTTATGTTATTCCCGGTTTGGCTTCTCAGTGGGATGCCTTGGTGTTGCGCGGCGAGGCCGTGCAGGATGTAACGGGCGGCCACAATGGCGCATTGGCTGAACTTTCCGCGGCTTATATTTCGCCGCTGAGTCGATCGTTTCGCTTAACGACCGCATTCGCCGTGAGCTATGCCAACGACGATTATTTTGATGCTTATTTCAGTGTTAATGATGAAGATTCCACTCGCTCTGGCCTGAGCGAATTTAAAGCGGAGGCAGGTTTGCGCGATGTTCGACTGAGCGTTACTGCCAATTACGCCATTAACGACCGCTGGGGTTTGGTGAGTGTATTGGGGGTATCGCGCTATTTATCCGATGCCGTCGACTCGCCCATTGTTACTGAACAGGGTTTAAATCAACCAGGGTTTGCCGCGTTCGCGGTTTCTTACAAACTGTAAAAAGGGGTGTTAAACATGAAATTAACCATTATTAAAAAATGGCCAGTATTCGCATTAGCGTTGTTGTTTTTGTTGATTGCCGGCTGCGCGGGTTTTACGTCGCAAGGGCGATTAATTATGAATAATTTAGTGGGTAACGAATACCCCACGCCCGAACCGGTAAAACTCGAACCCACCGACCAATCCACAGCCAGCGATTTATCCCGTTACAATGTAAATTTTTCTCAAGCGAAGAATCCCGGCGAGCAACTTAACGAATTAATGCCCGAATTAATAAAAACTGCCCAAGTAGAAAATGGATTTTTAAAAGTTAAAGGCGTGCCCGAAAAAGCCGGCTGGTATTCCGATCGCTCCGGGCCATTTTATTATCAAGTGGTCTCTGGGGATTTTATGGTAGAAACCACCGCTCGCGCTGTAAAAACTGCCGACGAATCCTCCCGCCCCAAAGGCGCGTTTAATTCCGCTGGTTTGTTAGTGCGCGATGCATCCAGTGCGCCCTCAAACATGCGTTGGTTAATGTACAACATCGGCCAGCAAAAAGGCTTTTACGGCACCGAAGCGAAAAGCACAGTGCCTAAAATTGATAAATGGCACATGCACCGCTTGGCTGGATTTAATTCGGCATCCACCTTTTGGTTAACCCCGGCTCCCGAACAAGTTACCGAAGCCAGCTTGCGCATTTGTCGCGTTGGCGATGAATTCCGTTTTTATAAAAAGTTTGCCGGCGAAAACCAATGGCAAGAAGAGACTCACCAAGAAGGCACCACGGTTTTAGGCAACGGTGCGGCAAAACCTACCAAAGGCGTTAAAGAAGACGGCAGCATACGCTTTGTTCGAGACGATTTACCGGCAACCGTGCAAGTGGGTTTGATTGTAAACCCAGGCATGCCGCCCAACGACGGCGAAGGTCAGTTTTCGGGCATTTCTTTTGCTAGACTGTCTGATTTTCATCAGTGCCTGTTGTAAACTGTCGGTAGATAATCAGTAAAAAGGTTTGTTATGGCTCTCAACCCCGGTGTACAAAAATATCAGGCGCGGATTCGCTCTGAAAAACGCGAACAAATACTGAGAGCCAGCGAAACCTTAATGCTCAATAACGGCTACGATAAAACCTCCGTAGCCGAAATTGCCAAACTGGCCGGTATTTCGCTGGCCACGTTTTACAAACACTTTCCCACCAAGCCCGATATTCTTGCCGCGTTGTGCGATTTTATTATCACCGATAGCGTAAGTAAGTTAGACGACCCCATCCACGACGATCAACCCATTGATGTGGCATTGCGAGAGATTGCCAGTGGTTACGTGGATATAATTACCGACGAGCGACTGCGTAAATTGTTTCGCTTAATTATTGCCGAGGTGCCCTATTTCCCCGAGCTTGGTGAGATTTTTTACGAGCGGATTAAAAAGCCCGTGTACGAGCGCCTTTACGTTTACATTCGCAATAAAGCCGATCAAGGTATTCTTAACGTGGACAACGAGCAACAAGCCGCGGCGATTATTATGTCGCTATTAAATCACTCGTTGATGCTCGGCCCCTTGTACACCAATATTGATCCACGTCAGGACGAAACACTCAACATCCAAGAAATTATCGCACGCTCGGTGGAGAATTTTTTAAAAATTCACCTTAACTCGTCACCTGCCGTTTAATTAATTTTCCCGGTTTTTTATCACACTTTGGTAAAACTGCTTAGCCGTGCGCGCGCTGTTGGTGCCGCGGCTTCTGGCAAACAATTGAGCATCGGCCATTAATTGCTCGCGATTGTAATCCAGCGCTTGGCCTTCAAATAAGGACTCCACCACGTGCTGATACTCTTGCCAACTGATCGGATAAAACGACAGCCAAAGACCAAAGCGGTCGGCCAGGGATAATTTTTCTTCCACTGTATCGGAATACAATACATGGGCATCGGCCATGCGCGCGGCCAGGGTTTCTTGATTATCGTATTGCGACTGCGGCACTAGATGGCGGCGATTGGAGGTGGCGTAGAGCAGAATATTATCGGGCGGTAATTCGATGGAGCCTTCTAAAATACTTTTCATGTGTTTGTAGCTGGTTTCTTCCGCCTCAAAAGAAAGATCGTCGCAAAAGATAATAAAACGATAGGGCTCGCTATCGATGTGATCCACGATCTCGGGCAGGTCGATTAAATCGGATTTATCCACTTCAATCACGCGCAACCCCGAGTGGGCGTACTCGTTGAGCAGGGCTTTAATTAAACTGGATTTACCCGTCCCCTTGGCACCCCACAACAGCGCGTGATTGGCTGGCAATCCGGCTAAAAAGCGTTCGGTGTTATCGATAAGCCGTTGTTTTTGGCGATCAATTTGCAGTAACTGATTTAATCGAATGCCGTCTAAGCGTTTTGCGGCGCGCAGCGCCGCGTGCTTTGGCCGCCAAATGGCCGCCTTGGTTTCACTCCAGTCGATCAAGAATGCCTCCCCAAGCTTTTTGCTATCCATTTAAAGCTGGCAGAGGTACCCCGTTGTGGGGCGCGCCTTGCCCGCTAACATTTGTTCGTAAACCCAGCGTACTTCTTCCACGCCCTCCACCAGCTTGGGTTCTAACCAATGGTTAAAGGCCTGACAAGCCCCGCCCCAACGCTGTTGAAACTGCTGATTAAGGCGCTCGGCTTTTTGCAGTCTTTGTTGATAAAACGACAGCGCCGAAAAGTACTCCGGATCGGGCACAGGTTGCGCGCCCGTGGGCGGCGCCTGCCAGTGGCAAGAACCCAATCCGTAGGCGTGGATTAAGCGATCTTTTAGGAAGTAATGCAATAGCCCCCGAATGCGATAGTTGCCGGAGAAATCCACCAGCACACTGTCGCAGGGGTCCAGTAATCGAAATTGCTCGTAGCTTAGGGCTTGATCAAAATGGGTGTTTTGGCGAACAAAACCCAAGTGATTTTCAGCGGTGAGACCAATGATTTGAGGCGCGTTACTAAGACCTTCGCGCAAAAAATAGTCCTGAAGAAAATAGGCCAAACCTATGGCCGTTTTACTGGAGGCGCAGGTTACGATGATTTGCCGGGTGTGCCAAAACTGGCTTTCCATCAGTTCTTGGGCGATTAAAAACCCGGTGCTTAACAGTGGCCGTAATAAAATCTGCAAATCCACATCCGACAAATTCTCTACCGACGCCATCGACACATCGCTACCACCACCGGAAAAGAAGGTGTGGTCAAATTCACAACCGCCCGCCGTTTGCTGGCCACTGTGCAACATTACAAAACGCGACATGGGAAAGTAACCGTAAAAGCCCATACCGGGCTCGTAGCCCGCACGGTTGGAGGCCACCACTTCGGCATAACCCCAAACGGGCAAACGGCCCTGCCCTTGTGTGGCGGCAAACATTCGAGGCCAAGAGCTCTCCAAACCCGGCGACAGCGCCGAGGCCAAATTATTGCTCGACAAACCAAAGCGCTGCACGCGCAACAATACCGCGCCTTCCGCCAAGCCTTGCTCGGTGGGCAGGGACTCATTAACCACCAACAGTCGTCGGAAGTCCTGCGGGTTAAACTCTAGAGCGATATTGTGCATTTGATGTGTATGCGCGTGATTAACGTTGGCGGAGCTCGAAGACAAAACACGGTACCTAAATAACCGAACGAATCAAAAACCGAGGCGCGTAAATCACCTCGCACAGGCCTTAAGTTTAGTTCAGCCCCGCAAATCTGCTCGTCGCTGCCGCCTATTTACCTTTCGTAACTTTTCTCGTTCCTGTGTGCTGACTTGACCTCTCTTCGTGCCGCTTGTCCTCTCGCACCTGCCCCTCTAGCTGCGGCCTGACTTTCTAGCTACGGCCTGGACTTCTGGCTACGAATAATCGCTACAGATTGATTAGAGATTAATAGTACTAACTGTGCTTGCTATTGGCTGGGAAAAGAGCTTAAAAGAGCTTACAAGAGGTAAGTGCTTATAAACAGTTACTGTAATTCAGTGAAAGCTCAACACCCATAACCCAAGGCGTTGCTCACCCAACGATTTAGCCTACTGAGTTTATTATCCAAGCGAGATGAGTCAATTCCAGTCTTTGGCCATTGTGGGCTCCACAATGTTCACCACGTTGAGTTTTTGCGAATGCATCGAGTGGATTTTTCACATTTATTCGGGTTTTCTATCGTTACGATTAAGCAATAACCCCGCAATCAGCAAGGTGTAGGCGCCCGAAAATAACGGTTGCGCTAATTTTAAAGATCGGTAGTCTAGCCGCCATTCAATGGTCACCACTCCCTGCGAGTGCGGCCACTAAACCGAGCTGTCAACAAAAAATCGTAAAGGATACAAGCAATGTTATTGGCGCTTTTGGCCATTGTCGTGGGTTTTATTATTTTGGTGTGGAGTGCCGATCGATTTGTCGATGGTGCAGCCGCCACAGCGTCCCATGCAGGTATGTCGTCGTTGCTCATTGGCATGGTGATTGTGGGCTTTGGCACCTCCGCACCAGAAATGGTGGTCTCGGCCATTGCTGCGCTTGATGGCAACCCAAACTTGGCCCTAGGCAATGCGCTCGGCTCTAATATTGTTAACAACGGCTTAGTATTAGCAGTAACCGCCTTGGTTACCCCCATTCTGGTGCATTCCAATATTGTTAAAAAAGAGCTTCCACTGTTGATGCTCATCGGCGTAATTGCCGGGCTGATGTTGTTTGATGGTCAACTGCTGCGCTTAGAGGCCATTATTCTGTTGATTGGTTTTTTTGCACTGATTGGCTGGACCATTTTTAATGGTTTAAAAAATAAAGACGACGCCCTAGCCATAGAAACAGAACAAGAATTGGCCGCTCATCAAATGCCACTCAGCCGCGCCATTTTTTGGTTGTTCGCGGGCCTTGTTTTACTGATTGTGAGTTCCCGTATTTTGGTATGGGGCGCTGTGGAAATTGCTCAAACATTAGGCGTGAGCGATTTAATCATCGGTTTAACCATCGTTGCGCTGGGTACATCACTGCCCGAATTGGCCGCGTCCATCGTCGCTGCCAAAAAAGGCGAGCACGATATTGCTATTGGCAATTTGGTGGGCTCCAATATGTTTAACATTTTGGCGGTAATCGGTATTGCTGGCACCATCGCTCCCATTCCCAATCTGCAGCCAGAAGTCTTGTATCGCGACTGGCTGGTGATGATGGGTTTAACCGCCGCAGTTTTTGTTATGGCCTACGGATTTAAAGGCCAGGGTAAAATTAATCGTTGGGAAGGCGGCTGTTTATTGTTGGCGTTTATTGCCTACAATGCTTGGTTGGTTAGCGAGATCATTCGTTAATAGCTTGTGTGATTAATAAATGTAGCCTTTGATTAATAGAATCTTTGATTAATAGAATCTTTGATTAATAGAACCTTTGATTAATAGAACCTTTGATTAATAGAACCTTTGA
>CAYFFE010000118.1:0-10993 GCA_964342265.1 uncultured Cellvibrionaceae bacterium
TTATTACTGCCCACACGCTCGAAAACTCTTTCCTGTAAAACTCTTAACAGTTTTGCCGGCATATTCAGCGGCATATCGCCGATTTCATCTAAAAACAGTGTGCCGCCTTCGGCCAATTCAAAACGACCGGCTCGGGAAGAAATCGCGCCCGTAAACGCGCCTTTTTCGTGACCAAACAACTCACTTTCTAGCAATTCTGCGGGAATAGCGCCGCAATTAACCGGCACAAAAGGCTTATTGCGGCGCTTGGAACTGTAATGGAGGTTGCGGGCAACCACTTCTTTACCGGTACCCGATTCACCGGTAATCAGGATACTCACTTCTTTATCTGCCACCTGCGACATCATCTCGCGCACGGTAGAGATTTTACGGCTGGGGCCGACTAGGCTTCGAAATAAATGGATTGGGCGTTTACTGTTATTTTGTTGATTGAGTACTTGTGCTTCACGGTATCTTTGAGCGCGGTGTAAGGTGTCCATTAAGGTCGCGTAGGAAGGAGAATCATTAATTTCGCCCATGCAGCGGTCTTCGTTTTGACCCAGTTGGGTAATCTCAAAAGATTCGTTTCCGACAATAACGAATGGCAGGTGCGGGTCCCATTTCTGCAATTCACTGATAAAAGCCGGCAGATTATTTATATCACTACTTACTAATACAGCGACAAACGACTCCGAGTGGTGCTCCGATTCGTCAACAACAGAGCGCCAATCATTTGATTGTGCGACCACTGCCGGTTCGCCCATAAAATCGAGCACAACCTTTAAATCGTGGCGCCTTTGAAGATCATCATCGATGACCAGGACTTTCAGTTCCTTCCACATTGTATTACCCACCAATTCTAGTTTCGACGCATGTTCCGGTTCACCTACAGACCTGTTACCACTCCTAGAATTATTATGTACCTGCATCAACGCCACTCAATCTGTATCTATTGTGTTTTAGGAACCTCTGAGAAAATCAGAGGTTGCTTTATTCTTAAGTTCTGCAGCTTATAGTTACTGCATATTTTTTATTATGCTCAGTATCGAAATATCCGTTCCGGTCTTAAAACTCTATTCCTTTTAAATGACCACTCAATCTTTACTCCGCTTTTACAGTGTATTAGTACTACTTAACCATTAGACAAAAGTTGGTTTAACACGGAAATTTTCCGTTTGACCCACCATTAAATTAACTTCCGCTGATATGTGTTTTTCTGCCGCCTATCTATATTCAGCCAAATTTCTGTCTACACGTTTGAAAAATTAGACCAGAGTCACACCAAAGTCAATTTATTGTCCCCTAAAATCAATGAGTTATATTATGCCTATCAGTTATTTTAAGTGCCTAAATGCAGTTTTTTGTAATTAGCGCTTATAACTCCCAGCCCTACCGACACACCTCATCGTTGCAGCCACAAAAAACTTGGTTTTTTCAAAGACGTAATAAAGTTACGTGAATAGGATAAAAATTATATTTTTATCCACTCATTAGAACAGACGCTACCATTTGCTATAAAATTTACGACAAAAAATAATACCAACCGAATAGTCAATTCATTGGTACCGATTAAACCTACACGCCAACGCAAAGAGGCTAACAAAAGGAGTTATTGCCGAGTAGTTTATGGATGCTTTAGATTTATTGTGAAATATTCCATTAAATAATGGCGTTTGGGGGATACTGGCAGGATTATTCGTCGAATTTTCCAATCGAACGGCACAGAACAAGCATCAAAAAGAAAGAATTGTGGTTCGATAGGTCAACAAATTTGTATGCTTGAATTTACATTCGACACAAATTACATTCAACATAATTTAAATTGAACACAATTTACATTCAACACAATGATTTTACAAAAACACTAGCTGCTCAAAACGCTTGAAGATTCTGCGTCAGCCGCTCGTAAAGCTTCAACGTTTGTTTTAACTCGTAGATTTTTGTGTCTCGACTAAGTTTAGGATCTTCTAATACAAGTCCCAGTGCGGAATTTAACCGACTGTCCCAAGATGTAATGGATTCCCGACAATTGTCAGAGGCTGCAGAAGGTAGCTTTTCTCTTGCCTTACGTAAACGATAGCAATTGATGTTTTCCACCATCGCCATAGGTTGGCTCCCAAAATATGACTATCTCTAAAAAGAGCTATCGGCCAATACTCATTGAAATACAGTTATTAATCTATTTATTTTGACTGTGGCGCGAAAATAGTAATACGATTCATCAAATGGGATTACCTATTGGTATAGAAAGCTCTGATTAACTCGGGGATAAGTTAATCAGAGCTTTCTATATAAATACTACGCATATGTAAGCACGCATATGCAAGCACATTGCCGGCGCTAAAATTCTTAGCTTCGCCGTTAGGTTTAGCGTAGAGAATAAAAACAGTAGCGTGACAAATTGCGTCGATCGGCAATGGATAAGAGCGAACGCGAACCGTTGCGACTGCGAATATTCACGTTTTGCACACCACTTTGTTGTTGTCTAGCCGCTTGTGTGGCTTCTAAATAGCCTGAGCAAATATCCGCCAAAGATTCCACATTCGCTGGTGCCTGGCTTCCCAATGCATAATCCGCCAATTGATACTCCGGTTGAGAGGGGTTAGTAGGCACAGGATCCTGTTGTTGCGGGGGGCTCACTCCGGGAAAATCCCCAGCTCGGGTGCGAGTTCGCGCTTCAAACACATAATCGGCATAAGCGGCCACTTGCTCAGGACGCATTAATGCGGGGTCCAATTCGGTGTTGGCGTAGGCTGCCAACTTTAACTCTTCATCGGTGTAGTAATACGGCGATTTTCGCAAAATATCCTGTTCGAGTTCGTAGTTTTTCTTTTCCGCCTCTTTGTATTCTTCTGCCTTGCCAATTAAAAACCCAGCTACACCACCCACCGCCGCCAATACCGGATCGGCCGTGGTTGCGGCGGATATAATTGTTCCCATTAGCGATTTAGAAAACGACTGTTTTTTGACGAGCTTATTCAAACCCTGTTCAACTTTTTCGATACGCTTTAACTGTTGTTCTTGAATCGCAATACTGCGAGCTTGCAAATTGGGGTTGGCATCAGATATGGACGCGTTGGGCGAGTTGAGGTCAACGCTTTCAAAGCTACCCAACGTCTCTTGCTCATCAGCCGTGTTAGTCGGTGCTGGATTGTTGTTAGGATCGTTAGCAACAACTGCCGGGCCAGGTTGGGCATTATTGGGCTCGGCCGTTACCACCGGGGAAGGCGGTGGGATCACCACAGCATCATCAACATTGAATTCTTCATCCAATGGTTCGAACGATTGACTTTGAGCCAACAAGCTAAAGCCAATACCGACGATACCTATACCCAGTTGCACTATTTTTTTGGAACCAATCATAATAATTTTCCACCTAAATACTATTGATCAGTATTTTTGTTGAGTGAATGTGTTATCGCCTTTAACTATCTCTGCCTTAAATTGCATGCCATTTACATTACACACTTTTCCAAATCGTTGGATCTCATGCATCTCAAAATTACTTTTACGTCAACGTTAAGGAAGATCGACTAAAAACGACTGTACTTGCAGCGTTTGATCCAAACGAGGCTTGTTAGCCAAAGCGATATTGCGATCATTAAACGGGCCAGCAAAAACTTTTATAAAAGTCCCTCGACTACTATTAACTTCTCGCGTGTAAAACGGTATCGACTCATCTTGCAAACGTTCGGCCATAGCATTGGCGTAACTGGGTACCGAAAAACTGCCCAATTGCAATGCCCAAGGATCGACAGTTGCCGGAGCAGAATTAGGAGCAGATACAGGAGCAGCACGCGTAGGAGATTCCTGCGGGCTTACTGCAGGCGAATTAACGGGCTCAGTGCGCGCTTGCTCTGCCCTTTTCACCGTTTGCGGAACGGGTTTGACCTTAGGTTGTGAATTATTAAACGCTACATTTTTTAACTGAGAGTTATTGGTTTGGCTCAAAAAGTCCAAATCATTGGCCGAACCATTAATATCTGGCCCTCTTGCGGCAATCACTAAATTTAAGCCGCCCACAAAATTACCTTGCGTCGTAATTACCACTTCTTTTTGGGTTTTTGACAATAACCTCTCACCCCGAACATTCACGCGATACCGACCAGGCAACACCTTTTGGAAGCTGTAAAAGCCATCACTGGCCGTGGCTGTGGTGGCGATAATTTTTCCCTCGCTGTTAACCAACTCAACGGTTATTCCGCGCGCGGTTACTGTTTTTAAATCGCGATATTTTCGAAAAACTGTGCCGTCGATATCACCCGCGCGGTAAAATGGCATGTCGATTTCCAATATTTTTCCGGGTCGAGCTTCGATAGCAAAGTCGGCACCGCCGTACTTCATGGAATAATCAACAACGGTATCGTTTTCGTAGACAATATCAGACGGGAACCAAGCGCGAACATTGGTTAGGGTCGCCACGCCCACATCATCGGCCACGGCTTTTTGGCGTGTTTGCAAAGAGTGGATAATCCCACCCTGCAGCAATCTTTCACCCTGATCGTATCGGCCATTGTTGTTTTCGTCTTCAAACAATCGAGCCCTTACCACACCGCGGCTGGAAATAGAACGTCGGTCAACCGTGTAGTAATCGCCCAGACTACCCGTACGTGAGCCGATAAACATCAATAGGTTGAGATTACCCGATACAAAACCATTATCGCTAAAACGAATGGTTGGATTGAGACTCAAATAATCCAAGTCCCATTTCATTCCCATAATATAGGTATCAACATCGGACTCTAACGAGCGACTGTAATTTAAATTAACATCGACGGACGAGTTAAGTTTTAGCGAATTGTTTAATCCCATTGAAACAAGCCTAGTATCCGGAGTAATTGAATAAGCCATGTTCAACCGGCTGTTTAACGGCCCGATTCCCGAACCAACAAATAATTCGCCCAGTGCATCTTCTTGTATTTCATCGCCTATTTTTTCTCGTTCGTATTGAAAACCTTTACTCCAGTTAAATCCCCTACCCGCGCCAGAGATATAAAATTCGCCGGTGTCTCGTTCGCGATCGGTAAACTGCGATTTTTGTATGTCCAGTACTGCACCTAAACCGCCTAAGCGTGTAGTTAAACTTAATCCGTAAATTCTATCTAAACGATTTGCAATCGTTTCATCTTCTGGACGAAAGTCTTGATAACGCAAACGATAGTCGACTAATCGAAAGTCACCGCCTAAACCATAGGACAAACTGTAAGGGTTCTCGTTTTCCTGTCGCAGCGACACCGAAAAAGAATGCCCCCCCCAGAACGTAGCCGCACCAACCTGATAAATATCATCAGCGTTATCGCCACTGAGTCGTCTTTCATCAGAGAGTTCTTCTTCATCAATCCAGCGGCGAGTATAGCCACCATTAATGGCAATATTTTCGGTTAAAGATACACGTCCAATCCAGTTAGCTTGCCAAGTATCGGTATCACCGGCACCGCTGGGTTCGTACAAGCGGGTATCGGGTTGGTTGATACCAAAAGAGTACCGCAGTTTGCCAATTTCACTGCTGTCATCGCCTTGATAAAGAGTCCGTGTTTCTTCTTCTCGCTCACCAGCTGGTCCGTAGAAGACTAAGCGGTAATCATTTACCCCTTGAGATAAAATCACATCATCAAAGCGGTATTTTCCGTCCTCACCAATAATTTGATAATCCACTACCGTTTTTCCTAGGTACAGCTCTACCTCCCAACCTGGATAATAGTTACCTTCAATGGTGGTAACATCGCGCACGAATTGCCCGGCCGTGGATTCATTCGACACCACAAAACCGCGCCCGAAGCTGTTATCCACACCGGGGACAGAAACATCACCAAAACTTAACTGCGAGAGTCTTAACCGGCCCAGAATATCTCGCTCGCTGGAATATCGGTCAAAGCGAACACTAACATTACTAATACCGTTTTCTCTGTCACCGTTGACAAACAAGTTGGTATTCATCAGCGCCAGATCGCCGTTGCCAATCAATGTGTAACGGGTTGAACGTCGAGTTTCGTCGTCACGCTCGGTATTTCTCGACACATTATGGTTAACGCGCACTGCGGCAGACGGGGTTTCCAGAAAAGCGTAGGGGTAATCTAATACAGGGTATTCCGACTCAGAGATATAATCTTTGGGCGTAATAATGCGAGATTGACGAGCAAGTGACTTTTCAAAAGGTAACGCTCTTGATGTTTCCAAAATTAGGTAGGAGTCGGCTAATTTGGTTTTTAAGGTAATAGGTAGCCAGCTCTCCAATACCTCTTGAGCGACATAAATAACACCAACATGACTTACAACCGCACCACTGGGTAACCCTGCTGTTTCATCGCCGATGGTTGCCTGCCACCGATTGTCTTCAAAGAACAACTTAAAGTTACCGTCTTTTGTGTTGCTGATATTGCCTTCGGCGTATTCGCCATTGACGTCCACTGGTATTTCTAATAATGCAACGGTATCGACGAGAGCCAAGTACAATCGATCATCGTACAAATAAGTCTCTAAGCCGTTACCAATTCGATAATTTTTGTATCGAACGTCTAACAGACGAAGTTGTTCTTCTCTAAATACCGGTGATTGCGAATGACTAAACAGTGACGTACTTGCAATTAGCACAAATACCGCTCCACTTATTAGTCTTCTGAGCGAGAACACATTAATGCATCTATTAATAAGTGTATTCATGAAGTTACCATAACGGTGTATAACAATTAACTGATAAGCGGCAATTCTTTGCCGCTTTTGTAATCCGCGATTTTCTGCACAGATTTTTGTTACTAAAAAATTGTTGCTGCTATAATATTTTGGTTACGGACCTTTAAAATTCTTCTCTTATAGCTATTAACCGCCAGTGCGGCTATAAGTAGACTTCATCTATAAAAAAACTGTCTTTATAAAGAAGGTTATTGGTATTTATTTAATAATTTGAAGTGCTTAAAATGATTCGATTAGTTAAACACTGAAATACCCAACTGGCGACCGCAATCAGCAGTTTATAAATAAAGTGCAAGTAAAGTGCCAGTAAAGTGCCAGCGGCTAAACTTGGTTTATTGGCTCTGCCAGAAGTGATTAGGGGTTAAGGGTTAAATAGAGAGCTGGATTTAAAGAAGAGAAATCAACATTGATATGCGGGTTTTAACATAATGATAAGTAATACTAGGTGAGTTCACTCTCCGGCTAGAAAGAAATCTCATTAGCGGTTGTTCCCTGGGCACATAACTTGCAATTTTGTAGTTATTTATCTGAGCAAGTGAAATATAAAGCCACTACAGGTTTCAACAATGACCCCCAAATTAATGTTTATTGTCTTTTTATTACCACTATTACTCGTGCTGCAAGGTTGCTCCAACGCCAAACGAACCATCAACAGCCTAGATGACCTAGACTATTACCTGGGTATTAAAGATTTAAAAGATGCTGAACAACCCGATGAAAACCTCGCCGAAGCCCCATTGCAAAATACCGACGAAGGTTTTCAACAAACCCAGCTGGAGTTGGATAATATTGATGGTTCACCAGCTGCGTTTTTTGATCCGGCGCTTTCTTGCCTATTAGCGGACGATCCGCGTTTCGGTTACCGGAAAAAAGTCGCCTTTATTGGCTTGGATGTCGCTCAGCCACAACAAATCGTAGATTTGCCCAGTATTCATAAGCAATACCCTAAAGCACTAATCAATCAATTCAACCATCAAAACTTTATTGTCATTGACGCGACCCACCGTCGGCTACCGCAATCCTACCCGGTGCATTTGGGCGGAAAGGCGGCACTTATTCGCCACATGGCGGAAGAACTTAACGTGCAATTTATCGTAAGTGGCGTAATTGAAAATGCGGCTTTTCATCAAAGTAATCGCTCGCAAATCAGTCAATTGACTCACTCCCTACTGGGCCAAAGTCACGAGAGGCCGCGCCAGCTAGACGTAAGCCTAACAATTTACGACGGCACCACCGGCGCTATCGTTGATGAAAGCATGTACCAAGGTGATGCCGTAGACCACTATAAACTGGGTAACGAAGGTGTGGCGTTTAGTGTTCGATACCTAAACGATGGTTTTGGCAAACTGGCTTTAACCTTTTTGGAGGATCAAGCCCTCTGGTTGGAACAAAACCTTACCTGTTTGCCCATGCAAGCGCGAGTAACCACAGTCTCCGGCAGTGGTGTTTCTCTGGCGACGGGCACCGAATCGTTGCTGTTACCTGGAGATCAACTTAAATTATTACGGCGCGTACAATTACCCCCTGTACTAAACAACACGCCAAAATATCGATTTGAAGAAAACGGCACAGTAGTTATCTCGCAAGTGTATCCCAACGGCGCTTTAGCCAGCTTTAAAGGGCAAACACCACCTTATCAAGTCAATCAAGGCGACATTGTTCAAGCTTGGTAGAACTTGGCCGTTAAACTGAGTAACAATTGATATTTTACCGAAATCGATTGTTCACTATTTGCTTTCGATGCCTAACGCAGTAAGCCCTGGTGCCATCTTGATGTGGTAACGAAGCGGAGTGATTGTGATAACCAAAACGGCGTTATTGTTTTTGTTATCAGAGGTGACGGAATTGTTGCCAACCTGCAGGAACGATGTTTTCAGAAATATTTAAAGATTTTACTGCTAATGTCGATAACTGTATTGAGTTCAGTAAATTTTACTGGTCACAAATTTTGGTCGGCAACACCGCATCTATTCGGATACTGCCAATCAAGGACTAAATGTAATGACGAGGTCTTTATTATGAACAAACCTTTGAAAAAATTATGTCTGGCCAGCGGAGTTGCTTTAGCATTTGGCGCCCAGGCCGATACTTTCACCATCACCGCTACTGTGGATAATGCCATTACCCTGGTTGAAACCACGCCTTTCACTCTTGGTGATATCTTCATCATGGCTGAAACAGGTACCGTAGGTGGTGGTACCGATGCAGCACTTTTAACCATCGACGATGCCAGCGATACCACCGTTACAGCATCAACGTTCGCCACTAACCCGACATCTACTATTGTAGCCTTGGGCGGTGCACAAGCCGGTGTTATTTCCATCTCAGGCGCTGCGGCGTTTACGGCCGTTACTGTAACACCAAGCGTTGCTGCTGCGGATTTCCTATCCCACAGCAGTGGCAGTCCAGCGGTACCGGACATTGAGTGGAACTCCATTACTGTATACGACGGCGATGATGTTACCACCACAGCCACTAACGTTGTAGGCACCAGTACTAACACCATCTCGGTAACAACCGATGGCAGTGGTAATGCCGACATCATTGTGGGTGGTATCTTCGAGGCGGCGGAATCTGCAGCAGTGGATGACTACGAAGATGGTACCTACACAGGCACCTACGATATTGATGTTGCTTACTAATTGAGTCGCACATTACATCGTACAGCTATACCCAGCCCTAATGCTTTAGGGCTGGGTAAAAGCTGAAGTTTGTTTTTGTAGTTCTGTTTCTATAGTTTTGTCTCTATAGCTTTATTTTCATAGTTTTTTCATAGCTGGGTTTTAATAGTCCTATTTACACAGCTAAATAGGTTTCTACAGGAAAATATTAAGCACCAGTTCAAAAGTAACGGTTATCCGAAAAGACATTTATTTAAGAAATAATGATCGAAATAAAATAGACATTCAAACCATACCATCATCACCATATAGTCTATTGAAATAACTTTTTTAAACAACCATTTGCTAGAATAATTCTAATAGATAATCTTAAAACCATCTCACTCAAACAATCCCGTTCAAACATTCTTTTCCCTACAATTGTCTAACAAACATCTCTATTTAACGACTCTTTAGTAATTGTATATTCGCGCCACACTTCCTCAAGGTATTATTTTTCTCTAAAATAATAACCAGCTAATTTACTAACACTATAATTAATTGCACGCCCTATATGGCCGGTACATAAATTGCATTTTTATGAGAATAAATCGATAACAACATGCATATAAAATTTAAATTAATTGTCCAACAGATGATCAACAGATAAGAGCTAAAACGTGTCTATCAAGAATTATTGCAAACATCATTGTAGTCATCGCCCTAACATAAGCGGCTATGACAGTTTCTTTAAACTATTGCCTATATTGTTGCTTGTGATTTTTATCGGCAACGCTAGTGCCGATCAAACAGAGATCACCCCACTCTCCTTCGGTCGGTTTGTGGTTGCCAATAACGCGACGGTTTCAACACTTACCATATACCACGACGGTAAAAACCCAAGAGCTACAAATAACATCTACCCCATCGAACAAGGAAGACCCGGGGAATATTTTTTATCGGGATTTCCTGCGTTTACGCCGCTAGACATTACCGTAATAGCTAACGACGACTTAACCACCGACGGTCCCACCGAGGAATTCGTGGTCTCAGATGTAACCTTTGACGATGTCACCACCGATGCCAATGGTGAAGGCACGTTGATTATTGGAGCGACGCTTTCAACCAGTGGCAACGGCACAGGCTACGTGAGTTCAGACTACGACGCCGTAATTATGATTAACATCAGCTTTTAACAGTAAAAACAGGCACGTTATTTGTAAACAGTAACTTAAAACGGAATATCGCTTTTAAAAAACATTAAAACCTAATTCCAACATCTAGAAAACGGCAATAATTTGCCCCTAATTACAAAAGGTTAACGAGGAAATAAGTCATGAGGAAAATACTGTCCACCGGTTTATTCATACCCATGAGTAAATTAATTATTTTCGCTCTTTCTCTGTCAACAGCATCGTTATGTTACGCTAATTTAATGATTACCCCAACAAGAGTGGTATTCGAAGAGGGGCAACGCACTCACGAAGTAACTCTAGTCAATCGCTCCAACGAAGTAAAAACCTACCGCATTGAGCTAACCAACAAAATACAAAATCCCAACGGGGGTTACCTCGACATTAGCCCAACCGCATCGTTTCCCGGTAAAAGCGCCATAGACTTTATCCGATACAGCCCGAGGGTTGTAACTATTCAACCCGGCAAATATCAAAAAATCAAACTCTATACTCGTTTTCCCAATTCACTGGAACCCGGTGAATATCGAG
>CAYFFE010000119.1:0-10913 GCA_964342265.1 uncultured Cellvibrionaceae bacterium
TGCGCGCCGGCAAGCCGGATGATTACGGCAACTTTTTAAAAGCCTTGGCCAGCTTGTATAGCTTGGGTTGGAATTTATCGCTGGATAAAATCTTCGCCACCGCCGGCCACAAATTGGCGGTGGTGCATCAGCCGTTTGAACGCAAGCGCTATTGGCCGGCGGCAGAAAACGCTCAGCCGGCGCTGCCTTCTGTGGGAGGCAGTGTGGGCCATCCGTTAATTGGCCGAGAAATCAATTTGCCGTTGGCCAAAGAACACCGTTTTGCGGCAAGCCTCGGGGCTTTTCAGCCGCCGTATATGAACGACCACCGTTTGTATGGCACTGTGGTTTCGCCGGCGGCGTCGCATTTAAGTTCGATTATTCGCAGTGCTCGGCAGTTGTTCGAATTGGACTCGGTTATGTTGCAGGAAACCGCATTCGAGCAAGCCATGGTACTCGGTGAAGATCGCTTTTTGGATGTGCAGATTGTCGTCTCACAGCCGGAAAACAACATTTCTGAATGGCTGTTGGTCAGCACACCAGACGACGCCGACGAGCCGGTGGTACACGCCCGCGGCCAGTTATCCACCCAGGCGTTGCCGGCCTCGGTTAATTTACCCTTGTCTTACCAATCGCCGGCTGCCATTAAAGCGGCGTTTAACGAGCCGGTGCCGGGCAGTGATTTTTATCAGCGCATGTGGCGCGGCGGCTATCACTTGGGCGAATCGTTTAAATGGCTGGAGACAATTTATCAGCGCCATCGTGAAGCGGTTGCTTTAATGCGCACGCCGCCCATGCCCGATAACGATCGCGATTACGATATTTATCCCGGTTTACTCGACTCGTGTTTGCAATTGGTGAGCCTGTGTTGTGAGGATTTATTGGATTTGGGCGAGGGCGACTTTTTGTATGTGCCCGTTAAAATGCAGCGCCTACAGTTTTTGCGGAGCCCCGAGCCCGGCGAAATTTTATGGGGCCATGGCCAGGCGATTTCGGCACTGGCCAATCAAAATTGTTTGGCCGCCGACATTGTTTTATTTAACGAAGCCGGCCAACCTTTATTGGCGTTGGAAGGCTTCGAGACTCGGCGCATCAGTCGCAAGCTGGTGCAATTAGATCGCGAACCTAAAGAAGAAACCAATCGCGATTGGCTTTATCAAGTCATTTGGCAAGCCGAGCAACGCCCGGGTTATTGGTTGCCGCCCGACTATTTACCCTCTACCAATCGCATTGCCGAGAAGGTTTCGAACACTTGGAGTCAATTAATTCAAGCGCCGGATTTACAGGCGTATCCGGCCGTGCTGAAAAAATTGGAAGCACGCAGTACCGAATACATTATTCAAGATCTATTAAAATTGGGTTGGGCTTACGAGCCGGGTGAGATCTTTACCACCGATGCCTTAATGGCCGTGTTGCGCGTTAAACCCGAATACCAGCGCCTGTTGCATCGAATGCTGTTAATTTTGTGCGAAGAGCAATTTCTTGAGGAAATTGACGGCGGTTTTTGTGTTATTAAAGCGCTGGCCCAGCACAAAGATTTAATTGTTGCCTCGGTGGATAAAGCGCTGCTCGATACCCCGGAATTTACACTGCTCGATCGCTGTGGCCAGAGTTTGGGTTATGTGATGCGCGGCGAGCAGGACGGCTTGGAATTGTTATTCCCCGGCGGCGATTCCTCGGTGGCCACCGCGCTATACACTCACACACCGGGAGCCCGTGCGCTCAACACCCTCGTGGTGGAATCGGTGCAGCAAGCCATTGCCGCACGGCCCGAAAACCAGCGCATTAAAGTCTTGGAAATTGGCGCGGGAACTGGCGGTACTTCGGCGCACCTGTTGCCCCTGTTCGATCCCACCATGACCGAGTACGTGTTCACCGATATGTCGCCGATGTTTTTATCGCAGGCCAAAGAAAAATTCGGCCAATACCCATTCGTGCACTATCAAACGTTGGATATCGAAAAATCGCCGCTGCAACAGGGCTATCGCCAGCACGGTTACGACATCATCATCGCCGCCAATGTGCTGCACGCCACCAAAGACATGCGGCAAACCCTGCACCACGCCTATCAATTGCTGGCCACCAATGGTTTGTTGGTGTTGCTCGAAGGTACCAGCCAATTGCGCTGGTTGGATTTAACCTTTGGTTTAACCGAAGGCTGGTGGCGTTACGAAGACACCGCCGATCGTCCTCATCACCCATTAATGACCGTGGAAAAATGGACCGAGTTGCTGACCGATTGCGACTTTAAAGACGTGCACTCGCTGGTGCCCACCCACAGCGCCGACAACCCACTCAACGAGCAGTCGGTAATTATTGCCCAGCGCGGTGATCGCGAATCCGAGCACAAGCATTGGTTGCTGATTGCCGATCAACAACGCGTGGCCGAACAACTGGCAAGCCAACTCACCGAGCTGGGCGATTTGTGCAGTCGCGTGGTGGTTGGTGGCGATCAATCCGCTGAGGGTTACAGCTTGCCCGAACCCACTGCCGAAGCCTTTGCCGAGTTGATTACCGTTATCGAGCAGGAGCGCGGCTCGCCGGTGCACGAAGTCATTCAACTGCAAGGATTGGATGCGCCCAGTGCCGATCAATCCACGGCGGAAAATTTATTCGAGCATCTGCAAATGCTCACCACCACCAACCTGGCGGTAATTAAAACCCTGGCCGAGCAATTGGATTCGTCGCCGCGCAAACTGCGCTTGGTATCGAACAGCGCCATTGGTGTGGCCGAGCAACCCATTCAGGGTTTGGCCGGTGCAACGCTTTGGGGCTTGGGCAAATCCGTGGCCATGGAATATCCCGAGTTGCGCTGCCAGCGCGTGGATTTAACCATGGATTCCGCGCACAGTGCCGCCAACGATTTATTGGCGCTGTTGCATTCCAATACCAGTGAAACCGAAGTGGCCATTCGAAACGGCCAAATGCGTTACTCGCGTTTGGCGCACTACCCACTGCAAACCGACGACGGGCAAACCTTGAGCTTGGATCGCCAGGGCGCTTACGTAATTACCGGCGGATTAAACGGCTTGGGCTTGTTAACTGCCGAGTGGTTAATTAGCAAAGGTGCGTCCAAGTTAATACTGATTGGTCGCAGCCAACCGCTGCCCGAGGTGGCCAGCAAACTGCAAGCTTGGCGTGAGCAAGGTATCGATAGCCTGGTGCTGCAAGCCGATGTAAGCGATTACCAACAATTTGCCGTTGCGTTTGCTCAAGCCCGCGCTTGGCACGGCAATATCAAAGGCGCTATCCACAGTGCCGGCACCTTAGACGATGCATTAATCACCAATCAAACTTGGCAAAAATTCGCCAACGTTATGAAGGCCAAAGTGAAGGGCGCTTGGAATTTGCACGCGCTCACCCAGGATTTGAATCTCGATTTCTTCGTGCTCTATTCTTCGGCGGCCTCACTGTTGGGCTCGCCCGGTCAGGCCAACCACTGTGCGGGCAACAGCTTTATGGACTCGCTGGCGGCCTATCGCCACAACCTCAATCTTCCGGCGCTTAGCATCAACTGGGGCGTGTGGTCGGAAATCGGCGCGGCGGTGCGTCATCAGGCCGAAAAACACGTCGACGACAAAGGCGTTACCTGGATTCCACCAAAAGACGGGCTGGAGTTGCTGGAGCGCCTAATGTGCGAGCCCGCCGAGGTGGGTCAGGTGGGCGTGGTGCCGCTGGATTGGTCGCTGTTTGAGCAGCAACTCAAAGCCATGCAATATCCGCCTTACTTTGCCAAATTGCGCGATGCCCGCGCCAGCAGTGCCAGTGGCAGTGCCGGCGCTCGACAAGCCAAAGGCAAAGACTGGTTAGCCGCGCTCAATGGCGCGGCCAGCGCAGAACGCATTGCCATGTTGGTGGAATATCTAACCGAGAAAGTGGCCGATGCATTGGGCGCGGATTCCACGGATTCGGTGGATGTGGAAACCCCCATTAACGATTTGGGTTTCGACTCCCTAATGGCCATGGATTTGGTGG
This sequence comes from uncultured Cellvibrionaceae bacterium, assembly GCA_964342265.1. Lineage (GTDB taxonomy): Bacteria > Pseudomonadota > Gammaproteobacteria > Pseudomonadales > Cellvibrionaceae > Halioxenophilus. The sequence continues at coordinate 3,955 of CAYFFE010000119.1, forward strand.
CCGACTTTAACGCGCAACTGGGCGTTAAATTGCCGTCGAGCAAGTTGTTCCAGAATCCCTCCATTAATCAATTGGCGGAAATCAGTCTGGAATTATTAGTCGCCGGCGAAAAACTCACGCCCAGTGACGACGCCGCCACCAACAGCGATTCGACCGGGGCAAAATCCGGCAATTGGTTGGCTTACCACAACGCACAGGCGCACAGCAAAGTGCGATTATTCTGCCTGCATTACTTGGGCGGGGGTGCCTCGGTATTTCGCGAGTGGGGCGAGGCACTGGGGCCGGACATCGAAGTTTGCGCCATCCAACTACCCGGTCGCGAAGAGCGTATCGACGAGACGCCCATCGACAACATGCCCGATATGGTCGAGGCCATCTGGCCGCACATCGAGCCACTGCTAGACAAACCTTTTGCCTTTTACGGCCACAGCATGGGTTCGATGATCAGCTACGAATTAATTAAAGCCATTGCCGAGCGCAAGCAGTTGCATCCCTTGCATTTCTGGGCCAGCGCCTACTTTGCGCCACACGCGATTAGCCCTTTCCAGCGCGCCGGCGGTTGGACCGACGACGATATTCTTGAGGTATTACCAAGATTGATTGAAGCGCCCAAGCAAATTTTAGAAAACGAAGGTTTTGTTAACACCTTGTTGCCCACCATCCGCGGCGACCTAGGAATTGTGAGCAGCTATGTATTCGATCAAGCCGGGCCGCTTAACTGCCCCATTACCGCCATGGGCGGCAAGCTCGATAAAGAAGTTAAACTCAGCGACGTGGCCGAGTGGCACCAACACACGCTGGATGATTTCGAGCAGGTGACGCTATCCGGTGGCCACATATTTGTTAACGACAACCAGCAGGACGTAATCGATCACATTAAACAAACGCTCAGTCGCGTCCTGCGCGGTGAAGCGGCCACTTTGTAAACGGCGGGGAATTACTATGAATAAGGCATTGGACGTAAGCATTGACGATGCTGCAAAAGTCGATAGCTCACACTCACATACCTGGGCAATTATTCGCGTTATTTTGCCCTATTTTGCGGTGCCGGCCGTGGCCGTTGCCGCGTATCACTGGGGCATTGCTTGGTACGACATCGGCCTGTTTTTAGTGTTAGTGTTTTTATCCGGCGTGGGTTTTAGTGTGGGCATGCACCGGTTTTTTACTCATCACAGTTTTAAAACCAATAGTTTAGTAAAAACTGCGTTGGGTATTTTTGGCCTGAGTGGATCGCACATTAATATTAAAGAATACGTTGCGGCGCACCGTTGTCATCACGCCTTTCCCGATCAACCGGAAGATCCGCACTCGCCCCATTACGCCACGCCCGAAGGCTCAAAAAATACGTTAGTTGGGTTACTGCACGCCCACACTGGGTGGGGATTTAGCAAGCGATTAAACATGCCCGAAAAAATTCAAAAATACGCGTCGGATTATCACGACGATGACTTAGTGAATTTTTTAGATCGCCATCATGTGGCCATATTTATTGGCAGCTTGTTATTACCGGCGGCATTGGGCGCTTTGGCCGCTTGGCACTGGCAAGGGGCGATAACCGGTTTTTTATGGGGCGGATTATTGCGTTTGTTTGTGGCCGATCAGGTGGAAAACTGGGGCCGAGGCATTTCTCATGTGTTTGGTTATCAGCCGTTGCGCGCCAAAGGCCACAGCACCAACCATTGGATTGCGGTGATTTCCATGGGTGAGTGGCACAACAACCACCACGCTTTTCCTAATTCCGCCCGTCAGGGATTGGAATGGTGGCAAATTGATGTGGGTTATTACGTGATTTTAATTTTAGAAAAACTCGGTTTGGCTTGGGACGTAGTGCGCGTGGATCGGGCTCGCATTGAAGCCAAGCGCGTCGCTAACTCATAACTAGGATTGCAGAGCAAGCATGAACAAAAATCGATTGGCCATTATTGGCGCGGGTGTCACAGGGCTGGGTATTGCCAAGGTATTTACCGATAAAGGCTGGTCTGTAAAAATTTATGATCGAGAATCCGAGGTGGGTGGCACTTGGTGTAAAAAATATTTATACGGCGGCTTAAAGCTGCACTCCAAAACTGGAACGTATTTGTACCCCGATTTTCCCTTTCACGATCAAAATCACGATACCAAAACCGAGCGAGCGTCGGGCTTGGAAGTGAACGAGTACATTAAGCATTACACTGAGGATAACAATTTACTAAACCTGATTACCTGCGATACCAATATCGATAAAATCCGTTACTATAGCGACAGTCAAGAGGTTCAATTAATTGCCAATGGCCAGGTAATGGAAGAAACTTTCGATTTTGTTATTGTTACCGGCCATACTACTAATTTAAAAATGCCAAACTTTGAAAATCAATCGGCATTTAAAGGCACTGTTATTCATTCGTCGTTAGCGCGGGAAGAAATTCTGGCCGATGCCATTAAGCACAATAAAAAAGTGGTAGTTGTCGGTGGTAATAAATCGGCCACCGATATTGCCTATTACTTTGCCGAACAAAATTATACCAATTTACTTTGGCTGCATCGAAAAGTGCACTGGTTTATGAAAGAAGAAAAAATGAAGCCGTGTTTCGATGCCGTGTTGTTTTTGGTTATCACCTTAACGCTATTTCGCTTTGGTCATCGTTTGCCAGAGGGATTGTGCAAATGGATGTGCCGGTTGTTAGCCAAGCGCGATATTATTATTAACCCGAAAACCGGCGATAGCACCAGTTTTTTGGATATGTTTCACTCCGGCATAATGGACGAAACTCTCTACCACACTTTGCAATCTGTCACCGATAAGCAGGGAGAAGTGGTCGCCTTTACCGAAAACGAAGCCGTATTAAAAAGCGGCGAAAAAATTCCGTGTGATATGGTAATTTGTGCAACCGGCTACGATTCAAGCTTGGGTTTTCCGGCCATCGAACAAGTCGACGCCCAGGGTAACAATCAAGATGCCGGCATCTACAACGCTGAGCAACTCTATCGAGGGCATATTCATGTGGATTACCCGCGTATTGGCTTTGCGCATAAACGCTCGGTATTTTTTGGCGCGCCGTCGGTGTCCACGGTGACGGGAAGTTGGTTGCGCAAATTCTTTGATCGAGTAAATGCCACGCCCCAAGCGCAGTTACGAGAAGAGCTGTTAAAAGCGCTGGATTACGAGAAAAATGAGTACCCCAAACATCGTTTAATTTACGGTGAACCGTTTAAAGGGGCATATGTGCAGGAAAATATTTGGTTTTGGTTTTTGTACATGCAGCGTTTGTATAAAAAGGATTTGAATTTATCGCGCTTTTACTTTTTGCGCTTTATCGCCAAAGTATTGGCCAAAAAAACCGAAACGCACAGCGTGCATGTGGGCAGTTAATTAATGGGTTGAGTTCGTCAGCCAAGGTTTCTTTGCCCGGGGGTTCGTCTCCGCCCCGGGCAAAGCTTTGTAGTGCTAGTGTTTGTGCTCTATCGTTGCGTTTTATTAAAAACGACTTAGTTTAAAAGCGTTGTGCCGCCATCCACTGGAATAATTTGCCCAGTGATAAAACCACCGGCACGGCCCGCCAGCATTAACGCTACACCGGCAATGTCTTCGGGTTCACCCCAACGGTGCATGGGAATCAATTTACATTCTTCTTCAAACGCTTCTTGATCCTGGCTCAAAAACTCGGTCATTTTGGAATAAAAACGACCGGGCGCAATGGCGTTTACGCGGATATGGTCTTTGGCCAGTTCCGTTGCCAGTACGCGCGTTAATTGATGAACGGCAGATTTAGACACCGCGTAGCTGTAATTGTCCAAACCGTTACCTACGATGCCGGCAATGGAGCCAATATTAATCACCGAAGATTGATCTTTCGCGGTGGCGCGTTTCTTTAACAGCGGTGCCAGCGCTTGCACTAAAAAGAACGGACTTTTTACGTTAACGTCCATGACTTTATCCCAGCCTTTCTCCGGGAATTGACCAAACGGTGAACCCCAGCCGGTGCCGGCGTTATTAACCAACACATCTAAATGCTGTTCTTTTTCCATAATGGCGGTAACGAGGGTTTGTAAGCCTTCGGCCGATGCCACATCGGCGGGAATAGCAATGCATTCGCCGTATTGGCTGAGTTCTTCAGCGGCGGCCAAGCAAGCCTCGGCTTTGCGGGCGGTAATGTAGACGCGAGCAGCACCGGCCTCCAAAAAAGCCTGTGCCATAAAAGCACCCAAACCGCGCGAACCGCCGGTTACCAGGCACACTTTATCTTTTAGTGAAAATAAGTTTTCGATCATGTTCAGTCTCCCGTTAGCGATACGACTTTATATACTATGCACGCATCCAAGCCAAATAAGCCTGAGTGATACGAGACTATTTGGAGGCTTGATTGTAGGTTCTATAAAGTGTGTGAGAAAAGTGCGGATGGTAAAAACGGAGAGAAGGTCTCAGCGAAGCGAGTAGCTCCGCCAGCTCAAGGGGCAAAAGTCATAGACTCAAATATTAACTCATCCTTGAGTTAATGAGTGGCCCCTAATTAGTGTTAGCAGGCCCTAGAGTTAGTTAAGAGTAAAAACCACCTTTACCGAAGAATCCACACTACCACTGTCGATGTAGCCGATTAAATTTGGGTTATCGGCCACCAGTTTTTTGATTGCCTGATCATTACCGGCATTCTTGGGGGGCGTGCCTTTGCCTGTAAAGGCCAGCTTGGCCCAGTAAGCATCGTATTGAGACTGGGATTTATTGAGCACATTTTCTCGGAAGAAATCACGGGCGGAATTTCCGGCATCTTGATTGAGTGGTACGGCTTGCTTGCCATCGGGGAGGCGTTTACTTTTGCCTAAAAATATTCTGGCCACCTCATCGCCAGACAGGGCATCAAAGCCCGCCGATGGGTGGACAACAATGGCAACCCCAGCGTGAGCACCGGGTAAAGCCAATAGCAATGTTAGAGCAACGATAAATCTGAAATTGTTCATTGTATTCCCCTAAAAAATTAAGTTAACACCGGTGCGAAGCAGTAAAACATCTTCGTCTTGGTCGGTAATGTCGACACTGGAAACCTCCACTTTAAAGGCTGTTTTGGGGGCAAAGTCCCAACGATATCCGAGCGTAATGTTTTCTCGTTCATTGGGTAAGCTTGCTTGTACGCCTTCGACGGTACTTAAAAAAGGTGATGTGGAATCTAGGTCGCTTGTGAGGTTGGGTTCATCGTCGTCTCTAATCGACCAGGTGATATGGACTTGAGAGGTGTTAAATTGAAAACCGGCGGTGGCGAAATAAGCAATTTGATCGGGAAAGGGCGCTTCGTCGTTGGCCGACAGAGAAATGGTTTCGAACACGCCTAAAAAGGTGCCGTTGTTGTAACTCAGAGCAAAGGCCAAAAACTCAAAGAAATCGTCTTCTAAGTTGAGTGTGTCGGCGGTTTCGGTTTCGCCGTTTCCATTTAGCGTGTCAATTAATGGTGCCAACGACGAATTGGATAAGTCGCCATAAACATCGGCACCGTGATAGGCAAAGCGGGTTTCCCAGGATTGCCAGGAGAGCTGAGCAACAAAACCAAACTGATTGCGGGTTTCTAATTCGGCGCCGTTAAACGTACCGCCGGGATCAGTCATAAACCTTTCGGACCCTAAATAAAATTGAAACAATGCATCCACCGATCCAAATGTTGGTTGATAAATAATATCGGCACCGTTTATATTGGAGAAAGAGATACTGTAAACTTCCAGCGGAGGGCTTATCCAAGGGTAAGCGTAATTAACGGTTATGTATTCGGAATACAGGTAAAATGGCGATCTCAAACGACCGATACGCCAGGATAATTGATCATTAACTTGATATTGCAAATAGGCCCAATCAACTTCCACATCCCACTCATTGGCCGCACGTGCAACCAACTGCACGGTGGTGCTGGCTTTATCGCTTAAGCTGGACGTAGCTTGCAGGCCCACCAGAGAATCGGGATCGAAAGTAAAATCCTCTGTGGAATAACCGTTGTAGATGACATCTTCGTTATCCGAAATGCCCACCACAAATGATCCAAAACCCGAGAAGTCAATTTCTGCCTGACTGACTGGAATAACACTTAATAAAAAAAATGCGAATAAAACACTGGGTATTTTATTCATAAAACCTCCTAAATGTGTTCCGAAGTGTGTGTAAAAGTTTTGCTTTAATTTTTAATAAAGGCGTGAATCTATCCACTTAGAGTGTAGACGATAAGTGGATATTGGCGACTTGGTGAAGGTTGGAGTTAGCGGCTTATAATTTTTAATTGATGCTTTTTTATTAAATTAAGTGTGAAAATTTTATTTAAACTAATGGTGTTGGTTCGGAATTAAAATATTAAAAAGGGATATATCATTTTTGGCTTGTTTAGCGGATTAAAAATTAAGAGTCTTAAATCGCAAATTGTTGCGGTCTAGCCGAGGAACACTTGGGGGAGTTGGCAGAGGAAAGTATGTTTTTCTTAAGTATTGATTAAAGGAACCTCTGATTAACTCAGCGCTTTCTAGAGATTAACGGAGTAGTGTTGCGTAATAAAACTAACAAAGACTCTTTAGTAGAAGCGGGAGACCGGCAGGTAAGCAATGGTTTAGAAGGAATTGATCAAAAACGCAAAGCCGCATGATATCTAATCAGGAGCAAAACCCAGTCCGGAGAAAAATCTAGCCAGCAACAAAACCTAATTAGGGTTCGAAGCTGATAAAGGATAAAATCCAGTCAAAAACAAAGCTAGACTCGTTTAAAAGCAAGATTAAGAAAGTCGCTGGCGAGCGTCGCGGATATTCAACACAGTGCACTAAAAGCCCGGCGATAATCGCCTTTTGGAACGCTAATCAAGCCCTTAAATGGGCTGCAAATTAATGCTTGCTTTCTGAGTGTGACTTCCTAAAATGCGCAGTCCTTTGATGCCCCTTAGAGGATTTATGACAGTCTAGTCTGCGCACTTTCACTCGGACCGAAGGCGCCTTGTATTAACCGCCGATCGAAGAGGACAGCC
>CAYFFE010000120.1:0-10698 GCA_964342265.1 uncultured Cellvibrionaceae bacterium
GCCGCGGGGGAATCGGGTGGGCTATGGGCGGCGGCGGTTCGCTTAAGCTTTCTTCAGATGATCCCACCATTCGTGCTGCTATTCCACAAGCTCCTTGGTATGCTGGCTTTAACGATTTCGACGAAATCGTAACTCCAACTTGGATTATTGCTTGTGAAAGCGACATTGTTGCACCGGTTTTACAGCACGCCAGCCCGTTCTACAACGATATTCCAAACAGCACGCCTAAAGCCTTTTTGGAAATCAACAATGGTTCTCACTACTGTGCCAACAGTGGTTATCCAGATGATGATATTCTTGGTCGTATGGGCGTTGCTTGGATGAAACGCTTTATCGATTACGATACACGTTACGAAACTTTTATTTGTGACATTGACTACGAAGCAAGCTTTGATGTTTCTGACTTCCGTAGCAACTGTTCAAACTTCTAAAAGCCTTTCGGCGTTATTAATAAAATGACGCCCAACGGTTAAATTTAACCCGTATCAAGCTAAACGATGATCAGTTTATCTTGGTGCGGGTTTTTGGTTAATTACTTATTTGGTTAGAGGGTGCATTGGTAGACGAGTTAGAAACCTCTAAGTAATTCACAGGTTTATAAACTTTAAAAAACTGACTGACTCATCCCTGAACCTATACTTGAGTTTACGACTCTCGTCCTTTGGGCTTTACTCTTCGGGCTGCAAAGCATCCTAAAAACGCTTTCGGGCATTTTTATCTAATTCCTTTCAAAGCCAACTACTTACGTTTTTTGGTTTTGTCTGCACGTTATCGTCATGGATGGCGTGTATGCAAGCTTTGCGGTAGCAAAAGTCTGTCCTTGTGCAGATAAAAAGTGTAATTAGTCCCCTAGTTTTGTCCTTTCTGTTCTCTTTTTTTCGTGTTATAGCTGTTTGGTTTCTTCTCTCTCTGCTCAGACATTCTTCTGAGTAAAAACTTTTCATATCACTTTTATAAAACTCGCGATTTTAGTTTTTTTGGAATACCCAGTACTCGGCGAGTATTCGCTGTGTTGTGCGATGCGTGTCTAATTTGAGCTGGAATCGATTAATTATCGATCAAGAGTGGCGCAATTTTATACAAAAATAGAGCGGTGTATGAAGATTAGTGTGAAGTAAATCACACCTTGTTATTCATATTAATTTTTATATTTTAATTCTAATACCCATATCTACTAATAAAGTCGTGGCAGGCGGCATTTTGGCGTTTAACTACAATTTATTGATCTAAAAAGTGCCATTTCGTGAAAGTTGCCGGTAAATCGCTGTGATAATTTTGTGAAACCTTTTTGAGGTGCTGGAAAGCAGCCCATTGCGCTCCATCGGTAAGTACAGAGCAATCAGTGGTTTAGGGAAGCTGGCCTAGGGTTAGGGAAAACGGTCTTCTGGGAATGGAGGCTTGCGATGGGTTGTGAATCCAGTGTTAATCAAAAAGCTTTTAACAATGAATGGCTAATTCAATAATTTATAAAAGGTACTGCCATGAAAAAAGCACTATTTAAAAAAGTTTCATTAATTGCAAGCATTTCTCTGCTATCTATTTCTTCCTATACCACAATGGCTTCCGAGCCAGAGCCCACACCAACGCCTCCGGCTTGTGAGTCTAATTGTGGTTTCGAACGTGGACCTAATCCAACATTTTCATCGTTAGAGGCAGACCGCGGTCCTTATTCCGTGCGCACTTTTAATGTCTCTTCGTTTGTTTCCGGTTTTGGTGGCGGTACCGTTCACTATCCAACGGGCACATCGGGTACGATGGGTGCAATCGCCGTTGTGCCGGGTTATGTGTCTTACGAAAGCTCTATTGAATGGTGGGGGCCGCGCATTGCATCGCACGGTTTTGTGGTAATTACCATCGATACCAACAGTATTTATGATCAGCCGGATAGCCGCGCCAACCAATTGGATGCCGCTCTGGACTATTTGGTCAGCCAGAGTAATTCCAGTTCTAGCGCTATTAGCGGTATGGTGGATTCTAGCCGTCGCGGCGTTATTGGTTGGTCGATGGGCGGTGGTGGCTCACTGGCACTATCAGCCGATGATCCGAGCATTAAAGCGGCTATTCCACAAGCGCCTTGGTACAGTGGCTTCAATAATTTCGACGATATTACCACGCCAACTTTTATCATTGCTTGTGAAAACGACACGGTCGCGCCGGTTTCTTCTCACGCATCACCGTTTTATTACGACATTCCCAGCTCAACACCCAAAGCGTTCTTGGAAATTAACGGCGGCTCGCATTACTGTGCCAACAGTGGTAATTCCGACGAAGATCTACTCGGCCGTTGGGGTGTTGCCTGGATGAAGCGTTGGATTGACTTGGATACTCGTTACAGCCAATTCCTGTGTGGCCCTAACCACGCTGGCGATTACGATGTTTCTGAATATCGTGGCAACTGCCCTTACTAAAATCGTCGAGTATTACTTTTAATCAGAGGCTTCTTTAATATTTTTATTGCACTAATCGGTTTCAGGATGTGCTGAACTCATGGATGAGTCGTAGGGGCCCTAATTCATTTAGGGCCCCTAATTTTTTCAGGTTTCTTTTTTAACCGGCAGAAAGGACGAGTGCGGTACGCTCATGGTAGTCACCTTTCTGACCGGTTTTTTTCTTAATATTCTTCTCAAGTAAACTACCATCGCTTTTTAATTTCCTGTCACCATTACCAGTTTTTAGTGTTCTGATTCACAACAAAATACTGTTGTTTGCTCTTTATTTGTGGGCAAACAATTGATTGTTGGCGTAATTAAAATACTTTTTTGTTGATTCTCTTGAAGGTGAGTTCATATGCTGTTTTTTTATTAGTTTTTATCTTATTGGTGTGAATTGTTAATAATCGGCATATCTTACAACTGTGTCGATTCGTGAAAGTGCCGATAAATTTAGCATGTTAATTTGATCGCGCTTTTCTAGGGGTTAGAAAATATTTGTTCAAATTAACGATTTTTGAGAACCATTATTTCTTGTGACTGAATTCAAATTGTTTGTGTTGCAAGGTGTTTTTCTCACAGATTTAGTGCACAACCATAAATCATGAACAACGTATTTTCGCGGTTTTTATACGGTTTATATTTTAATTTTGTATGCTGGGTATACATTTAAAATATGCTGATATAAAACCACGTGAGAGTGTTACCAATACATAACTTAAAAAGGTACTACCATGAATAAAAACATAGCTAAAAAGCTGTCTTTGCTAGCCGGTCTTTCTCTATTTGCATTTTCTTCTATCTCTGCATTGGCGGGAACGCCAGAGCCTGAGCCAGAGCCAGAACCATGTTCTTCTAACTGCGGTTTTGAGCGCGGCCCTAACCCAACCTTCGCTTCTCTTGAAGCCGATAACGGTCCTTTTAACGTAGACGACTACAGCGTTTCTTCTTTCGTATCCGGCTTCGGTGGCGGTACCATCCACTACCCAACCAACACCACTGGCACCATGGGTGTTATTGCGGTTGTTCCGGGTTACGTATCTTACGAGCGTGACATCATTTGGTGGGGACCACGTATTGCTTCACACGGTTTCGTGGTAATTACCATCGATACCAACAGCATTTACGACCAGCCAGATAGCCGTGGTGAGCAATTAGAAGCCGCTCTTAACTACGCTATCAGCCAAAGTAATGGCAACAGCCCGATTTCTGGCATGATCGATTCTTCTCGCCGTGGTGTTATCGGTTGGTCCATGGGCGGCGGCGGTGCGCTAAACCTAAGCTCTGAAGATCCAAGCATTAAAGCGTCTATTCCTCAAGCGCCTTACTACGCGGGCTTCAACAACTTTGATGAAATCACCACTCCTACTTTCATCATCGCTTGTGAAAACGACGCTGTAGCGCCTGTTGCTGCTCACGCTTCGCCTTACTACAACGATATTCCAAACAGCACGCCAAAAGCGTTTTTGGAAATCAACGGTGGTTCTCACTACTGTGCTAACAGCGGTAACTCAGACGAAGACATTTTGGGTCGCTGGGGTGTTGCTTGGATGAAGCGTTTCATTGACCAAGATACTCGTTACAGCCAATTCCTTTGTGGTCCTGACCACGAAGATGATTTCAACGTATCTGAGTACCGTGGTACTTGCCCTTACTAAGTTTTAAGGTAAAAGGCAAAAGTAAACTCCAGGTAAGGTTCAGCGCTTTGTAATGATTTAGCGACTGAGTTGGAGTAATACTTCCGAAAGCCGGCCAGTTTATCTGTATTTTTTGCAGATAGTCTGGCCGGCTTTTTTTGTTTTCTCTGGCTCTATTAGGGTTTCTGGGTCTACTGGGGTTTTGTCGCGCGGCGAGAGAAGGGATTGCCAATTAATTGCGAGCAAAATAACTACGCATCAACTATAAGTGCGTGATATTAAAACTTTTAAGATGAGCGGTCATAGTGTTGATTCGTGAAAGTGGCTCTCTTAAACGGTGTGCTAGTTTTAGATTCGGTTCTTGGGTTAGGAATCTATTAAATTTTTTAATGTTGGGTAATTCCATCTAGTGATGGAATGGTTTGTATTTTTTATTGCTTATTTCTGTTGCCCTTTTTTTAGCGCCCTTCATTTGTGCTCGGGAAAATATTTTTTGTACATTTTGCTGGGTGTTTTTAATCCCTATTTATGTCTGTAGCGAGCCTTAAGGTGTGCTGTGGGTTTTAAGGTGAATGAGGTTTGCTTAAGAAGTTTGGGCGTTTTAATGGTTTTAACAGTGAAAGGGTTTTAGGGTTTTTGTTTTCGCCGGCCAAGAGGTTTTTTTCTCAAAGGGTTGCCTCTTGGCCGGTTTTTTAATTGTGTTTTATTGCGTCGATTTATTTTTTTCTGTTTGTTGCTCAAATGCTTGTTTTAAGTGTTGTGCAAGGCCATTAATGTCATGGCTTTCTACTACTCTACGTCTGCCTTCTTCGCCCATACGTTGCAACTGATTAGCATCGCACGCTAAAGCTTGATCTAAGGCTTCTGTTAAACGTGGGATAGAGCCCGCCGGAATAATCCAGCCGCATTGTTCGTCGATTAGTTCGGGTATGCCGGCAATGTAAGTAGCGATGGCCGGTCGGCCCAAGGCTAAGGCCTCCATAAATACAATGGGTAAGCCCTCGGCAAAGCTCGCTAGAATTAATGCTCGACTTTCGCCCACAATTTTATGCACTTCTTTATTGGCTTGCCAACCGCGCAAGTCGAAATGTTTTTCCAATCCCAATGTTTTTATTTTTTGTTCCAATTGCGGGCGAATGTCGCCATCACCCACTAGCACAATTTTAACTTCAGGGTATTTTTCTACCAGTGGCGCTAAGGCTTCGGGGAATAACATTTGCCCCTTTAAGCCCGACATACGTGCCACACAAACTAATTGATAGTTGTTTTCAAAGCTTACATTACTCGGAGAAAATTCATCAGTAGCAATGCCACAGCGAAACACTTTAATTTTGTCCCAGTGCTCAAAGCTGCTGTAGCGCACCAACTGCGATTTGCAAAAATCCGTAATCGCTACCACAAACGCCGCATTTTTTACTTTCTCTGGAATGCTTGAGTGATAGGGTGCATCGAACTCATCGGGCCCGTGTGCGGTAAAGCTGTAGCTCGGGCCACCTAATGCGTTGCAGAGCATGGCAATGGCCGCCGAGTTAGTAGAGAAGTGAGCGTGAACATGATCAATGCCCTGTTGCTTACACGCTTGGTAAAAGTAGCAAGCTTGTAAAAAGTAAGCAGTATGTTGAATGACTAACCCCCGGGCTTGGTGTATTAAGCTAATCAACTGTTTTAAAGCTTTTACAGTTGCAATTGGATTGTTTATTAGGGTTTTAAGCGTGCTTGTCAGCAGTCCTTTTAAATTGTTGGTAAGTAAATAGTGTGTAATGCTTTGCTCTTCAATATCGCTTGGCTCAACAAGCTGTTCGGGCCAAGTGCGTGTGGCGAATCGCGTAATGTCGACGTTTAATTTTTCCAGTGCGTTTATTTCCCGACGTATAAATGTGGTGCTGGTCATCGGGTGCATATTCATTAAGTAAGCTATTTTCATTGTGTTGCTCGTATTTGTATGCCGGGGAATTACTGGGGTTTAGAGTGTTCTGATTTAATTTTCGATGCACAATTGATCACCTGGCCCGACAAGCTCAGCGGAATTAATGGACTCTCGGATTGATTGTTTAACACCAAATCGCAAAAATGATTGAGTTGCGGCAAGTATTGATCTTGGCCGTAACTCAAGTTTTCTCCGGAAAGTCGTGAAACTTTCCGTTTTATTTGCCGAAGTAGTGGCGAGCGTTTTAAGGTGTTTAGTAAAGATTTTTCTTCACGAGATTCGAGTGCATCCTGTTGTGGACCTGTTGGCGGTGGTGCCAATGTTGTTACCAGTGTTTCTGAACCCAGCGAAGGCGGAAGTAACTGTAAAGATCCACCACTAAAGGCGGCATCGACATTGTTGGGTAAATAGGTGTTAAGTGAGGCGGATAATATAGAACGTTTACCATTTTTATGACGCAAAATAGTATGGCACTCTGTATCTATTCCCTGGTCGTTAATAATTACTTCGCTTTTTATTGACTCTACTTCACCAAATAGCTGTATTGAAGTAGCAAGTAGATAAACTAATCGATCAAAAATAACTCCGCCACCTGTTTTGTATAACTGTGGAAAGGCTGATGGTGGGGCTGGATAGCCAAAGGACGCGGTTAACGAAAGCGGAGTGCCCAAGTTGGAAGGTGGGGCGATGATGTCTTGTTTTAGTTTCTGGTAACTGGGCAGAGTTAAAGTCCAAAGACCTTCCATAAAAAGGGTGCCAGTATGTTTCGCTGCAGTTTGTATTGCGTGAAATTGGTCTTCATTGATGGCGCAAGGCTTTTCGCATAGTACGGATTTACCTGCCTCCAAAGCAGCTACAGACACCTCTGCGTGTTTTTCCGTTGCATTTGCAATATAAATAGCGTTGATCTCGGGGTTATTCAAAAATGCTGAAAGCTCATTAGATGCTAGTGGTAAGTTATATTTTTCGGCAAACGCTTGCGCTCGTAGTTTATTATTAGAACAAACCCCAATTACTTCGATTTTTTCGTGCAGATTAAATGCGGTCATCATTGTGGAAGCCATGCTTCCAGTACCAACTATGCCAAACTTAATGTTACTCATAATAAAACTCGCCGTTATTGGTGATTAATTGGCCCAGGGCATGGGTTCTATTTTAGGCATTTTTGACTGCATTACTTGCACGCCAGAACTATCGTGGGAATTTTGTATGGCAAGCGTTACTTCATTTAGATGTAAAGCGAAATCTGCGCAAACTCGACTGGAAACTCCTTGTTGAGCTGCGCTTAGCATCTCTGCAGGGCCAAGGGCAAAATTCATAGGTGTAGGGCATTTATTGCTGACTTTAATGTGAGTCGGTCCGCGCAATTTAACCGTTTTTGAAAATGGACCAGTTATAAGTTTGCGGCGAATCGAGAAACGCTTTTTGAATTTCACTTTTGTAGAATTATTCCATGCTTCATCCACATAAAGTATGCCTTTTTCGCCAAAGACTCTCAGGCGGTGGTCGTGAGGTGCGATAATGCTGCAGGTTAGTCGAGCTACGACTCCGGATTCGAAAAACAGTGTGGCAGTAGCAAAGTCAGGAGCGGTTAGAGAATTTTCTTCGCCTTCTAATTTGTTATCTATCAAATTGGCAGAGGCGGCAATGACTTTGGTAACACCGCCAAAAATTGGCATAAGCCACGTTAAATAATAGCCGGCATGTTCTAAAGTGCATCCAACTTTAAATTCATCAGCGTAGGGCCACGGCGCTCCTGATTCACTCAGCCATTTTTTGTAAGGCGCTTGGGGCACAAAATCATCATCAAGTTCAGCATAGACTAAATAAGGCTTTCCTATTAATTGCCTGTCTATAGCATGGCGAATTGTTTGAGCGGCTTCACCAAGAAAGCTGCAAGGAGCGGACCCTAGAAGTATATTGCGACTAGTTGCCAGCTCATGTAATTCGTAAGCTTGGTTCATTTCAACAGCGAGTGGTTTTTCTGAGTAAACGTTTTTATCGCTTAATAAACACAATTTACTAACTTCATAATGAGAGCTTGGGTTAGTTAAATTTAATACAAGATCTATTTCGGGCATGGCCAGGATCGCTTCCAGGCTTTCAGCTTTTTTGGCTTGCCAGAAATTGCAGAATCGATTTAAGGCCTCTGGGTTTCGATCATAAGCGCACTCTAGTGTGATGTCGGGATACACCTCTAGTGAGCGCATATAAAAGTCGGCAACAAAGCCTGTGCCAATTATCGCTACCTTATACATGTATTTGACCTCTATTGAGCGTTATAAATGTGGTGGAGAAACTGCTATGCAGGATCATCCTTGTGGGTTCATGCACCAAGACTAAATTGCGGGTACATTTCTTTGTGGTTAGGCTGAGATGTAGAAGTGATATGTAAAGGTATTTGTTGAGGTGGGGTGCTGAAGCGACCAGTAGAGACCCATTTGCTGCGCAACGTCGATTTCATCGGTTAACCATCCTTTGGTTTTCGAGGCTTACTGTAGCAGATTTTACTTTATGGGAGTGCATAGGTGAACACTCCATTTCTTTAATAACGTCCTCCTTCTTACCCGGAATACATGGTTTAATATGCCGGCTCTCCGTCTGGAGGCACACATCATACTGCTTGTAGTCGTATTTTGGGTTGGCGTTATGTCCTAATATCGAGCTGCCAATGGCTGTTGATTGTTGATTTGTCGACAATTGCCAAGGAATGACGTAACCACTAGTTGAAGGAGTCAACATGATAACACTGGCGTGCTGGATAATTGCTCTGGCGATTGCAATCCCTTTGGGGATGTTTGTTTTGGAGTGTGTGGCCTCGCTTTTTTACAAAGAGCCCGAGGTTTCTATTGATAAAGCCTCTATTAATAAAGACTCAGAAACCGAAATACCCTGTGCGGTGCTGATTCCCGCCCACAATGAGGAGGCGGTGCTGCTCAATACTTTGCAGGCATTAAAGCCACAATTGGGCGCGCAAGATCAAATTGTGGTGGTGGCCGATAATTGCAACGATCAAACCGCAGCCATTGCTATTCAAGCCGGTTGCACCGTGCTGGAGCGCTTTGACGACAGCCAGCGCGGTAAAGGGTTTGCGCTGGCCCACGGCATTGATTATCTGCGTGAAGATCCACCGTCGGTGGTTATTATCGTGGATGCCGATTGCGAGGCGCAGCCTGGCTCCATTGAGCTGCTGAAGCACGCCGCAGTGCAATACGAGCGCACGGTGCAGTCGAGTTATTTGTTAAAAGCGCCTTCGGACGCGGCGCTGCCGATTAAGGTCTCCGAGTTTGCCGTTTTGGTTAAAAATGAGGTTCGAGCCAAAGGAGCCAGCCGTTTGGGGATGGCCATTCCGCTGTTGGGCTCTGGGATGGCGTTTCCCTGGGCGGATATCGCCGATATTTCCATTGCTTCCGGCGAAATCGTCGAAGACATGAAACTTGGCATCGAGCTGGCTGCCGAGGAAAAAGGCGCTTTGTTTTTGAATCAGGCTCGGGTCGTTAGCAAGCTGCCGGCCACCAAAGAGGCGTTGGCTTCCCAGCGCGAGCGTTGGGAGCACGGCCATATGGGCATGATTCAAAAATTCTCTCAACCGCTGCTTAACGCGGCTTGGTCGAAAAAATCCCTCCCTATATTCGCTTTTTGGCTGGACTTGGTGATTCCACCGTTATCACTGCTGTTAATTCTGTCTGTGGCCGTGGTGATTGGTTTTACGCTTTTAGGGCTGTTTATTGATCTGGCCGGCGCCAGTCAATTGATTGCCCAAATGGTGTTGGCGGTAATTGTTACGGTGCTGGTTATTTGGGCAACAATCGGCCGCAAAATCCTCGCGCCTTCTGAGTTGATGGCGCTGCCCATGTATGCGCTTTCAAAGCTGGGTATTTACTCTGGGTTCTTTAATAAAAAACAAACCGAGTGGAAGCGCACGGATCGCGAATAATTTTAAGACTGCTCATGACAATTCATCTAGGGCCTGTTGACACTAATTTAGCGCCTCTGTTGAGCTTGAAAAGAGCTTGATCTAGGCGCGAGCCGCGTAGTTGGTTCAGCCCATCCATGGCACCCCTTCGGGGCTGCGCGCTAAAACGCTCCAGGCGCTTTAGTGGTGGGCTCAAATCAGCGGTGAGCAACGACGAGCGAGCTCATTTCAGGCTCAGCCCTCTGGGCTGGGGCCAGTTTTTTGCCCAGCGTTGTTGCCAGACGCTGATGTAGGCCCACTACATGGCGCGTCTGGCGCCTAACTGGACAAAAAACTGACCTCCAGCAGTGGCGCTAAATTAGTGTCAACAGGCCCTAGTCCAAGGCAATATCACACAAGCGACAGTAGATGCTATCGTCAATGCGGCCAATCCGAGTTTGTTGGGCGGCGGCGGGGTGGATAGTGCCATTCATCGTGCGGCGGGGCCGCAGTTGTTGGCGGAGTGTCGAGCGATTGCGCTGGCTCATGGTGTGCGCTGCCCCACGGGCGAAGCGCGTATTACCGGGGCGGGTCAACTGCCTGCCAAGTTCGTAATTCACACCGTGGGGCCGGTTTACGCAACCGATCCCGCTCCGGCCAGAGCGCTTGAAAACGCTTATAGCAAACTCTGATTAACTCATCCCTGAGTTAATCGCCGTGCGGTAATTGAAAATGTCATTTCCAATTACCTCCCAAAATCAACCACTTACGTTTGTTGATTTTGCCTGCACATCCTTGTGCAGAAGGAAC
>CAYFFE010000121.1:0-10278 GCA_964342265.1 uncultured Cellvibrionaceae bacterium
AAAAGCAGTGGAAAGAAAAGCAGTGGAAAGAAAAGCAGTGGAAAGAAAAGCAGTGGAAAGAAAAGCAGTGAAAAGAAAAGCGGTGGTAAAATCAGCGAAGGTTGGTTAAACAGTAGTGAGGCAAGCAGCGGTGGGGTAAACATCGGCAGGGTACACTACTTAGAGCTACGCGGTATTGGACGCTACAGTATAAGCAATGCAGTAAATAACATAAGCAATACAGTAAATAACATAAGCAATACAGTAAATAACATAAGCAATACAGTAAATAACAATAGGGTAAGGTGCGCAACAGAAATAAGCCGAGCTTTTAATAGCGAGTCAGTTTTTTTGGCGATCACTGTTTATACTTCTATACATTATTACTTAGAGATCAATAATACTTAAAGATCAATACCTAAAGATCAATACCTAAAGATCAATACTCAAAGATTAACATCTAAACAAGAGCACCTAAACAATAACTCCTACATCAATTTTACCGCTGCTAAAATCACAGTCGAAGATTGATAAACAAAAAGAGTAAAGCACTACATGGTCAATTTTGCCAATTACCCTCAACACATTATTACTCAAATTTACCGCTTAGTTATATTGGCCACTTTAGGGTTGGCGGGCTGTGCTACGTTCGAGCCGGGGGCTGATCGAATTATCATTGAAGGCAGCTTGGCAAAAGTTGGCCCGCTAAAGTCTGAAGACTTAGAGCCGGTGGCACAAGCTCCTGTAGTAATTACCGATGAAGAAATAGTTGTAGAGACTCCCGTTGATTCTCAAGAAAGTCCGCAAGTGACGGATGACAGCGCGCAGGTGTCAAGTGCCGACTCATCCAATACCCAACCTGCTGTAACAACATTACCTACCTCAGATGTAAAAAATAAAACAACACCGCAAACACCCAGCGGTGAGGCGAGGTCAGTCAGTAACCAAACCCTAGATGGAGCCAAAGCCACACAACTGCCCGAGCAAACTCCCACTAAACCGGTTCCTACAGAAAAAATTAAATCTAACATCAAAACCAATTCTATTACCGATACTCAAGCCGTTACCGATGCTCAACCCGTTACTGTGCCCAATCCCAAGACAGATCGCCCTAAACCGAATGTTGTTACCGGCTCGCTTACCGGAACGGTTACTGTATTGGGCAAAGACGGTGAAATACTCGAAAACCAAAGCAGCATCGTGACCATTGAGCCATTGGATGATTCTATAACCATTAAGCGGTCGGAGCGAATGCGACACTTCGTGGATATGGAAGAAAAAATTTATAAACCACGCTATTTAATTATTCACGCAGAAGATGTAGTGAGCTTTGTTAATAAAGATGAAATAAAACACAATGTATTTTCCTCAAGCGATCTAAATGCCTTTGATTTGGGGACTTTTGGAGCAAAAAAATGGCGCGATGTGGTGCTCAGCGCCGAGGGTGTTGTTAAAGTGTATTGTAATATTCATCCAGAAATGGCCAGTTTTATTAAAGTGGATAAACGCGGTTTATCTACGGTTTCTGAAGCCGAGCAGGGCCAATTTAAATTTACTGATGTGCCTGCGGGGGAATATCGCTTGAGTGTTTGGCATGTGCGCGGTACTCATGAGCAAACTATATCCATCTTAAAAGAACAAGTTGCACAAACAACCATTAAGTTGGATACCACGGATTTCCAAAAAACAGAGCGGAAAAATAAATTTGGTAAATCTTATCAAACCGGTACGGCCTTGTTCGACGACGAGTTTTATTAATGAAATCAACAAATATCCGTTTTGGCTTACGCCAAAAGCTGTTCGTTTTAATTTTTGGCGCATTTTGCTTGTTGGTGTTAACCACTTTTTGGCAAATACACAGTCAGGCCAAGAAAATTGCCAGTAAAGAAATCGAGAGATCCTTGCTGCAGGCAGAAATTATTCTGCAAACCAAAATTAACAGTCGATATTCCTCCATAAGAGAAGTGGCTGCCGGAATTGCACGCGACGGTCGAGTTTTGCCGCTGGTGTTCGATGCGGACTCGCCCACTTTGCAAGATCTTAGTTTGGAGTTTCGAAGAGCGTTAGACTTCGACATTCTATTTTTTACCGATGCCGAAGGTATTATTTTAGCTCGATCTGATCGGCCCGAGGCCATCGGTGCAAATTTGGCCGGGCGCAGTGATTTATTTGATCAGGCCCTGTCTGGACAAGTGTCCGAAGGGGTATTTGTGAGTCGTGGCAAACTAATGCAAATGATTGTGGCTCCTATTTTTGATAACGTTGCTCGCGATTTAGTGCGCGGTACTCTGGCTTTGGCCTATGAATATTCCGAGCAAACCGCGCAAGAAATTAATACGCTTACCGAAAGCGATATTGGTTTTTTTGTATTTGAGCGCGATAGTGGCGGCCAATTTAGCGGCGTAAAAAGCACGTATCACACCAATCAACCTTTGGCGCCAGAATTAAATGAATATTTTAGTTCTCAGGCGTTGTTAGCCCAGTTTAATAACCCTACCGAGTCTGCTTTCAGTCAGGATTTTGCGATTAATGGTGAGGAATATCACTCGTTAATTTTATTGTTGGGTAATGATCCTCTGCAACCATTGGGTTTTGCTGCGGCGACACGTTCAGAAACGGAAATTATTCAACCGTTTGTACAGTTGCAACAGCGAGTGCTGGCCATTGGTGTTGTGTGCTTAACATTGGTGAGCGTATTTGCTTGGTTGTTTGCACACGGTATTAGTAAACCTATACGCGAAATTGTGGCAATGACTCAAGCCATTAAAGACGGTTTGTATCCTCAGCCCAGCCAGCGGCGGTTAGGCAATGATGAAATTGGCATGTTGCATCAAGCTGTGGTTACTATGGGGCAATCGCTAAAAGAAAAATCCGAGCTAGAAAGTTATCTTGCGTTATTTTCCGAGGAACTAATTGATTCCGATAGTTTGGCAATTGAGCCACTGGCCGAAACACAATTGCCACCTCAAACTCCGCAATCCAAAGTGCAACAAGATGAAACGCTAACCACACTTGATGGCGACGAAACCGAAATCTTAGGTGAAGATCAGCGTTTGGCAACTCAACAAATTTATCCCGAATTGGTGGACAATCGTTACAACCTTATAAAACTTATCGGCTCTGGTGGAATGGGGCAGGTGTATTTAGCGTTGGATAAAGACCTGGACGAACGGGTAGCCGTTAAAATGATGCGTCAGGAATTATTTGATCAACACCAAAGCATTAATTTTAAAGAAGAGATTCGGTTAGCGCGGCAAATTACCCATCGTAATGTACTTAGGATTTTTGATTTTGGCGCTTGGCAAGATTTTTATTACATTACGATGGAGTATATTTCCGGTTATGACTTGGGCGAATTATTGGCTCGCAAAGGCGCGCTAGAAACGCATATAGGAATTTTATTGGCCCGCCAAATTTGTACTGCCATGCATGTAGCGCACGATCAAGGCATTATTCACCGGGATTTAAAACCCGCCAACTTTATGATTAATCGACAAGGTATTCTAAAAATTACCGACTTCGGTTTGGCCATGCGTGTGCAAAACTCTGCGGAGGAACCCCGAGAGACTAATCCGCGAGTTAATAAACAGGTCATGGGCACACCAAAATACATGGCCCCAGAACAGTTCATTGGCGGCGAGTTAGATCAGCGTACCGATATTTACGCCATTGGTGTCATCTTGTTTGAAATTTTTACTGGCAAGCCGCCGTATGTGGCTAAAGATTTTAAACGCTATGCACAAAAACACGCTTTAGATGAGTTGCCGATGTTAATTTATGGCGACCGTAAAGCGCCTTTACCGTTGCAATCTATTGTGCACAAGGCAATGGCGAAAAGCCCCGATGATCGCTACCAGTCTGTGAGGGCATTATTGGATGATCTTAACCAAGTCGTTGCATGAGTTTACGACTGTTTGATGACTAGTTACTTTTTTTTGAATGCTAATTACTGATCGACTAAAAAAATGAATAATTATTTTTTAGTCGATACTGGCTATTTATTGGTTAACATTAATTTGCATTATTTTTTGACACTCTTCTTTTTTTAACTCTTTTATTCCCTCAACGTGACACATTCGTGAAAGTGTAAAAACACTTTGATGGTCATAATCCCAAGTAGAATAACCCGCCAGTCAATAATTTGTTATTGACCGGTAGGTTGATTTTGTTTCTGCCTGAATAAAACAACCCGTTTATTTTAGCCATGCACTGGTTAGGGTTTTATTCAGGTAAGGGCTGGTTAAATTCAGGATAAGAATTTTTTGTCGTCGCTCTTTGGTAAATATTTTAGGGAGTATTTATGTTCATTCGATCTTTTGTGGTTTTACTGTTGTTTATCTCTGTGCAAGCTTTTGCCTCCAAACCGGCTATATATTCGCATCCGCATCGCGATGCAATTAAAGGCGCGGATGTGGTTGCCTATTATGAGCTGGAGCCTGGTGCCAAAGCCGTAAAAGGCTTGAAGGAAATTACTTACGAGTATGGCGGTGCAACTTGGCGTTTTGCCACTGAGGAGAATCGGCAAAAATTCATCGAAGACCCAGAAAAATATATACCCGCATACGGTGGCTATTGCGCATTTGCTGTGGCTAAAGGTTTTTTAGCACCACCAAGACCCAATAGCTGGGCAATTATCGATGGCAAGTTGTATTTAAACAACAACGGGACGTCGCATCGAATTTGGGAAAAATCCTTAGAGAAACATTTGGCTCGCGGTGATTCTAACTGGCCACGAGTTTTGGAAGAATAAATTAAAAATCTCTGATTAACTCAGAGGTGTATTAATCAGAGCTTCTTTAAATAATACACTCACCCTTAGTATTGCCATTGTTGGTATTTAATCGCTAACAATGGCACCTTTACCCATTCCTTCAAACGCTTTTACTTTTACATGAGCTGTGGGCAGGTGAGCTTTTATTTGCTGATGAATGTGCGCAGCAATATTTTCCACGGTAGTGTCGGTGTCGATTAAGTAACATTGGCTTTTAGGCAGTTTTAATCGAAATTCCCCCTGTGCGGCTTGATAAGCGAATTCGAAGTATTGATCGGTTTCGGATTGCAGATCTTCTCGGGTTGCCAAATAAATATCTCTCCAGCGTTCACTCCATTGTTGTTCTAGCCTCTCCGAGCGCTCGTCGTTTACCCAAATCGCAATCGTCGAACGATGACCATGAGCAATGCGTTGACAATTCCCGTCGTGCTTTTTTAAACCGTGGCTGTAGTGATAGTAGCTGGAGCTGATATTTTCCGGCGTAAAATCCAAATCAATGGTGTGGATATCGGCCGGTAAGCTGTTTGCTACTTGCGTGGCAACCCATTCGGCACAAGCGGGCCGGGTTAACTCGGTAACCGGTACCATTGCTACGGCTTGCAGTGGGGCGTGCATCTCTATAATGCCACCGGGGTAGGTCCAGGTAAGATCAATAGTTTGATCGCTAATGCTGTAAACCAAATTGGGAGACTGCACGGGTATGGCCAAGCGATGATCTAAGTTGTCGTCCAGCCACTTTCGCAAAGTGCTTTTTACGATTCCAAAGTCGCAGACCATTCCTGCCTCATCCAGCGTGCCTTCCAGGCCGAAATTGGCGAGCCAAGTTTCACCGATGAGGCCTCTTTTGGCATCGAGCAGGCTGAAATCGACGTTGGTCAGTTGATCGACGAATAAATACATGATGGCTTCTGAGTAATTTTTAAACACGTTTAGGGTGGGCGATACTACCACACACCAAGGTCGCTCAGAAGTAAGGCTGGGTATTCAAAAGCGGGATAGGGTTTATGGAGGCGATAAAAAAACCGGCGGACGAACCGCCGGTAGAAAAGAGGTTTTGCAGTGCTTCGAGTGCTTATCGGCCAAATCCTGGTGTACGAGGCGATAAGGTCACTAGTTCGCGGTCGAGTACGATAATGCGCAGACTTTTTAAGAATTCAATAACACTGTCTTGCTCGTATTGAGTCAGTGATTCAAAAGCTAATTTTGAGTCTTCGGCTTCGCCACCGTGCAGTAAAATAGCGTCGGTTAGCGTGGTGGCACGGCCATCGTGCATGTACGGCCCAGTGCTGCCAACACCCCAAAGTGGTGTGGTCACAAAGTGCTGAGTGCTGGCGCGGTCAACTTGCAGTAGAGGCTCACGCAGTTCGGCACCCATATCGTGGCGCTTTAGGTCTGAGTAGATGGCGACCGGGGCAGAGCCGTCTTTGGCTTTGCGCAAGCGTGGCGGGAAGGCGTCTTCGGTAAGATCCAACTCGGCAACCGCGTCAGTGCCCGGTGCAGTTTGTCGGAAGATAGGATCTTCGACGGTTAGCGTCGGAACGTGGCAGCTGGCGCAGCCGATTTCTTCAAAGGTTTTCTCACCGTGGCGTACAGCGCGGCGTACAACACGAGAGCGAGGTACGATTTGGGTGGGAACTGGCAGTGCCGCCTGGAAAAGTGCGGTGGCGGTAACATCGCCAACGGTTAGTTCGCGCTCAACACCATCGCCATCGCCATCAATACCGAAACGCTCTTCTGCTTGAATACCAAAGTGTTGTTCCATTGCGCCGATAACAAAGCTGCGCAGATTGGGCTCGGCACCTACGGTGTTAAACGGGCGGATAACCAAATCAGTGGCAACACCTTCGATACCTGAGGTATCCAAAGAGCCATCCGGTAGACCGGTAATTTCACCAAAGCTAATGCCTTTAGCAAACAAAGGTAGGGTAATCGCCTCACCAGACTCTACCGCAGAAGCCGCTGCCAAATCGGCAGTGGCTTGCAGTTCAGCGTTCATTTCTTCAGCCAAACGCTGCTTAGCACCGGCGCCAAAAACACTTTGGCTATTTTTAACGTTTAAGCCTTCAAAAGACGGCGAGTCGATGTTATCTGGGCGGTTAAAACCCGGAAAAATATTGGCTTGGTTGTCGGCCGCGCCACCAAAAAATGGCTTGTTGTGGCAAGCAATGCAAGATGTGGTATCAGTACCGCTAATGCGATTGAAACCAGTGTTAACACCCACGGCGTTTACGCCAGGACGAGAAGGATCGCCGTGGCCATCAAAGCGATTAAAATCAACGGTGAACATATCCAAACCGTGAGCGATTAATTGTTCAATGTCTAAATTACCGGCGTCAATATCGGACTGCTCGATATGAACGTGGTTGGGACCATCACCTAAAGCAAAAGCTTGGGTGGATACAGCAACAACCGCTGCAAGAGCGATTTTTGATGTATTTTTAAAATTAAAGAAAAGCATCAGGCTAACTCCGATTTTAATAATTTGAGAGAGTATTGGTTATTAATTTACGGCCAACTGGTGCGACATTTGGTGCGGTAAAATTGTCGCGAAATGACTTGAGTGGTCACTCAAATCGAGGGCAACTATACGTTCGCTTTGCAATTGAAAATGACTACTGGGTCACAGTTTATTTTTCTGTGGATTTGTATAAAAAATAAAAAATGAGGAAGAATTTTCAGCCACCTGCACTTACTAACAGGCTGATTCTATTGATATTTTAGAAGGGACGATTGATGAAAGAATATAATTGTACTGTATGCTTACAATTAGCGGTTTGAAAAAGCAATTAAACTTAGGCATAAACCTGGGTAAAGCTAAAGTTAACTCCATTTGAGTTAACCCCATTTGAGTTAACCCAATTAAAGTTAACCCAGCTAGAGTTAATCGAATACTCAAACCTCAATAAAAGGCGGTTCGTAAAGATAAATTCCTCTGAATTAATCAGAGGAATTTATCTTTCTTGTCATCTACCCTTTATCTTAATGCAAAGAGCGAAAGGCTTAATGCAAAGAGCGAAAGGCTTAATGCAAAGAGCGAAAGGCTTAATGCAAAGAGCGAATGGTTGTGGCGTTTGAGTTGTTATTGTGTGCGTTTGTTGCGCGCGCGGTGTGCGGCGGCTTTGGCGCGGTTGCCGCATACACTCATAGTGCACCAGCGACGTTTACGATTTTTACTCACATCGTGAAAATACAACGTACAGGTTGGTCCCTCGCAATTTTTAACGTACGAAAAATCAGCCGAGCAAACCAAGTCACCCATCACTTCTGCCAGTGGCAGCAACAAATCTTCGGCGCTGTGCCAGCGACGATTTTGCCGCCAACTAAATGCGTTGTCGGAATTGTTTAATTCGATCTGGCGGAACAGATCATCGTTGGCCAGTATTGCATTAATCCGGGTTAATTCTTCCAGGCTATCTGCATCCAAGGGCTGTTCGGCATGAGCTTCCACGAAGGCGCGAAACCATTCGCGGAGTTCGCGTGCTTTCGTTGCCACATTATCAAGCTCATTCGATTCGAACTGGCTTCTAAAGAAAAGCGCGTCTTCCGCTGAAATCAGCTCAGCCTTACTCAGCCAGGCGAGCAAGTCCTGCCCGTTTCCAATCCATTCTATGTCCTCGCCCCAAGGCGCGGCGATGGTGCTCAGGAAATCCAACGCCTTGTGCTCGCAAACAAAGAAAGGCTCCGGCCGCGTGGGCGCGTTTAATTGGGTTTCACTCATTTATCCACCTCCTTAAGCAGGGTTGGGGTTGAACATCCATTATTTGAATAATAATACAATAACCTACAAAAAACCATTTGATAGGTTATTTTGCTTCTGGTAACCTTCTATCGCATTGTTAGATTGTTACTGTAAATTTTATCAGAAGGATTACGATCATGGCAAAATTATTACATATCGTCGCTTCTCCCCGCGATGAAGACTCCCAATCCAACAAGCTGGCCACAGCTTACATCGAAGCTCTAAAAGCAGCTCAACCCAACCTAGAAGTTGACACACTGGATTTGTGGCGCGCTGAATTGCCTGAGTTCGATGGCGATAAAGCCGCAGCGAAAATGACCTTCTTTGGCGTTGGCGCGATGGACGGCGTTAAGCAATCTGCATGGGATAACGTTGTAGAAATCACTCAGCGCTTTAGCGACGCCGATCAGTACGTTTTCGCGGTGCCGATGTGGAACGGCGGCATTCCTTACAAACTTAAGCAATACATCGACATCATTACCCAGCCTGGCCTTTTATTTGGTTTCGATCCTGAAGCTGGATACAGCGGCTTGTTAAAAGATAAAAAAGCCAACGTTTTTTACACCTCCGGTGTATTCGCTCCGGGTGTAGATGCTAAATACGGCAGCGATTACCAATCTACTTATTTAGAGTGGTGGTTAAATGTAGTGGGCGTATCCGATATCACTACCGTGCGCTTCCAGCCTTCATTGGTAACTGCAGATCCTGCTGGCGAATTAGAAGCGGCCATCGCAGAAGCCAGAGAATCAGTGGCTTAATTCTTAAGATAGCAATAGCACGCATACCATGGGTAAATACTCCAGCATTGTAACGTGCCCAAGTGCCCACGATTGAGTGGGCAAACCTACTTAAATCCAGATATAAATTGGAAATGATTATGGCTAAATTAAAAGAAAAGTATGGAGATTGGGCGTTGGTGACCGGCGCTTCATCCGGCATCGGCAAGGAATTTGCTCGTGAATTGGCAAAACAAGGATTTAATTTGGTTCTGGTTGCTCGCCGACAAGCGGAACTGGAACAACTTGGCAAAGAATTAGAAGATGCCTACAGCATACAAACTCGCAAAACTGTTATCGATTTAACGCAGGAAGGTTCAGTTCAAGCGCTGTACGATTCCGTTGCTGATATTGACATCGGCTTGGTTATTCCTTCTGCGGGTGTCGATGAGATGGGCGAGTTCCTCGATAAAGATTATCAGTCTTTAGAACGAATGATTAAACTCAACGTAACGGCCCCAACCGAACTCGCACACGTGTTTGGTCGTAAATTGGCTAACCGAAAAAAATCCGGCATTATTTTAGTGTCCAGTCTCTTTGCTTATCAAGGCATTCCGCATTTTGCAACTTATGCAGCGACTAAGTCGTACATATTGACTTTGGGCGAGGCGCTAACGGTTGAGATGCGCAAACAGGGTATTGATGTATTAACACTTTCGCCCGGTTTAACTGCAACACCGTTTGCTGACGGTTTAAAAATGAATTTAAATTTATTGCCAATGATTGCTCAAAACCCACGTAGCGTTGCACGAACGGGGTTAAGCAATTTGGGCCGTAAAATGAGTATTGTTTCTGGCTACCTGAATAAATTCTATGCCTGGGAAAACCGTCTAATTCCCCGTTCGTGGCCTGTAAATTTGTTTGGTTTTTTGATCGGAAATGCTGCGCGTTCCTATGAAAAAAAGCACGGTAAATCTGTAAACGCTTAAAGGAACCTCTGATTAACCCAGAGGTTCCACCTGCACAAGGACAGGCTATCGCTCCTGCATAGCCTGCATACACGCCATCCCTGG
>CAYFFE010000122.1:0-10200 GCA_964342265.1 uncultured Cellvibrionaceae bacterium
ATTAAAGGGCATTCATCTATTTTACGAAATCTGAATGCGCTATTGGCGTACGTAAGGATCTTTACTGCGGGGATGACATGATTGAGCTGCGATCTTTAATACTGCTCAGCCCTTAAACCGCTTACTTGCCTCATTGATTCCGGCTAATCGTCCCGATGTCATCGAGACGATTTATAAAATGTGCTGAAAGCGCAAGCAGCCTGAAGAGGCTAGATACTATACAGCGCTTTCAAGTGGGCCATAAACTGTGGTCGATCTTCTACCGTGGCGGCGCGGATAGCCCTCACGTGCGGGCGCTCTTCCATTCGTTTGCAGTAGGCACTCAGGCCAGGCACATCGGCGAGTGGGTCTCTTCCCATGAATGTCTTGCCAACCGCGCGCACAATCGGAAGGTTCATTATGGCCGCTATATCCGCCTGCGTGAATTGGTCGCCATAGGCGAACTGCTCGAAAGTCGACAGTTTGGGCAGTGCTGCTGCGGCTTTATCTAGGGCGATTTCGACTTCCTTTAATACCGTTGGATCTGGTTTTGTGCCGCCCAAGAGATTGGGGATGAGCCGACGGGCAACCAGTTCGAAGTATAGCTCTATGAACTGGGCTAGTTCTTGCACTTTGGCTATACCAAAAGGCGTGTCTGGCAACAGTGATGGCTCGGGGTACGTCCGTTCGATGTACTCCAGAATAGGGCGAGTTTCACTGATAAAGCCTTCGGGCGTTTCTAGCGCAGGAACCTTACCCAGGGGGCTTTTGTCCAGATATTCCGGCTTATAATTTGGCCCGACGCCGGTGTACGACAAAACTTCCTCAAACTCGATACCTTTTTCAAGAAGTGCCAGCTTGGGGATGTTGTAATAGTTGCTTGATGCGAACCCGTATAGTTTGATCATTTCCACTCCCATTTTTTGATGTTAGATGCTTTTTTCTGGGGAAAAGGCCCCCACGTATATGGAGGGAGACAATGCCATCAGAATCGCGCGGCTCCCTACGATACAGGCGGAGTAAAGGCTTGTCTTGGGAAAATGGGCTTGAATCGAAGATAAGCAACCAGAGAAAATCAGGCAATAGCCAGTAAAGCTGTTGAGCTAGATTTGAGTTGAGCAGAGGTTGTTAATAAGATGGGTCACCTGTAAAAGTGGTTCAATAAAAAATCATACGCAAAAAGTAAAGAGAACATTCATATGTTTAATCGGCTAGCTAGCAGAAGGGGTTAATACCGTTAGAATTGTTAAGCGCAAAGCCGAGGAGCTGGGCGTTTTTATGCCGTTGGTCACTGGGTTGTACAAGGTCTTGTTTGAGGGCCGCTCTGTAACAGAAGTTGGAGCTCGTCTCATGCGAGGGGAACAAAACTACGACGTTGAATTTACAGTGAGGAAATCATGAGTAACGACACCTATAGTTGGAAATCCCAAGCCTTTTGGTTGCGGGTGCTGTACATGATCATTATTTCGTTCTTGGCTTATTTTGCGCTGGTCACCACCTGGGTTTTATTGTTCGTGCAATTGGTGGTAACGCTTCTTTCTGGTACTCCGAATGCTCAAATTGGTCGATTTGGCGGCTCGTTGGGGGTGTTTGTTAGTCAGGCTATCGCCTTTTTGACTTTTTCCACGGAAGACAAACCGTTTCCGTTTAGTGACTGGCCGGCAATAGAGTCGAAGGATTAAGGGTTACAGAGCTAGACACAAGCCATAAACGCTAGCGATAGGCAGTGAGTCTATCGAACGCTCAGTCAGGGACGATGAGTGAGTTTGCCACTATTGCCCTGCAGGCTTCAAAAGAGAAAGCTATTTAACTCCAGATTCCCGTGCTATTTTTTATAGGCGGCTTTTCAGCCTTTGAGATGAATGAGCAATAAGACCGTGGGGCACTTATTCTTGCAGCCCTGTCAAAACCTGACTGTTAAAATCTAATCGATAACAATAAGAGACCCTGCATGCGAATTTTCCTACTTAGGCACGGCGAGGCCGAGCCGCATGTCCAGCCCGACAGTGCTAGGCCGTTAACCACTCGGGGCATTACAGAAACCCAGTCCATCCTCACTCGGCAAGCTGCCGAAATCGAAAGTGTGCAAAGTTTGTGGGCAAGCCCCTATGTTCGTGCACAACAAACAGCCAATTTAGTGTTAGAAACGCGGCCTGATTTAGCCATTCAAACCACCGATTTGTTGGTGCCCGAATCCAATCCCCAGCGACTAGCTAAGGCGTTGGAGCTGGCCAATGTGGAGAATGTGCTGCTGGTGAGTCATCAGCCATTGGTGGGGGTGTTTGTGGATTGGTTAGCAGGGCTGGAGCCTGGTAGCCAGCGTTTGGGCACCAGTGCGTTGGCGTTAATTGAAACGGAATTTTTGGCGGCGGATTGTGGCGAGCTACGCTGGGTGGTGCAGCCGTAGTATATATCAAAAGGGCGATTCAACCCGAGGTTGAATCGCCCTTGTTAACTCTGAGCAGCTTCCGTTGACCTTACCTGGTCTAAATGTTTTACCCTAGTGCGTCCTGCAATCAATAGTTCCTGTAGCTAAATCCGTGCTACTTAAGTTCCCTAACCAGTCCGTGGTTTATACAATCCCTTGTCGTTTGGCTTCCCACCAAACTGATCACCGCTATCGTCCTTGTTAGCTGCATCCGTGTACTGCGATCGAAGTTGATCGACGCCAATCCCTAGCGTTGTCTTCCTAACTGACTTAGGTACTTCCGTTTTCGCCGCGTCCCTCTTGGCGAATTACCATCCGTGTAATGCATCCCTTTTGCGCCATCCTGGCGACTTAACGTCCTTGCTTGCGATCCTCGCTTTGATGTCTTCCCTGGGCGTCCTTGCGGGCTTCCTGCCGAATAAAGTGGTGAGTCCTTCACCAAGTCGTTCTGTTAAAACTGTTTGCGATAAGAACAGTTCATTTAATTAAAAGCAGATATTGTGCCGAGAGGTGTTAATTGTTAACCAGTTGGTTAAATTTTTATTCGCCAAAACTTAAATTCTATTGTGTGGCGAATATCCCATCGGTCTCACTTTTAATTAACAAATTTGTTGTTTCTTTAGAGAGGTGCGTATGGTGCCAGATAGATTTGACAGCAACATGACTAAAAACCGCAGCTTATTTCCTTTTGAGCTTTTGTTATAGCCTGCTGATTACCAATTGCCCCTGCAACTGATGACAGTATCCTCGCTATTGAGGAGTGAGTCTGTAAGAAATCAGAGAAAAGCGTGTGCGATATATCTCACAAGGGGAGTGACAATTACTTATTAGTCAACTGTTATCAATACAACAATAATACTTAACAAAGCTTTATAGTAATCCTTTAAAAAGCTGATCAACTTGTCATATTAGAGCAATGTAGAGGTGAATCTTGCATCGAAGAGTAAAGGGCCGCAAGCGACCCTTTACTTAATTGAGGGTAAAAAACTCTTAGCGAATACCCATGCAATTCGCGTAATAGGTGGTAGTGGCGGGCCAGTCGGAGAATACCCCTAAAACGCCAACATCTTGTGCTAATACATCCAACGCCTTGTAGAGGTCGCTGTCGTTATTGATGGTTTGCGCAGCAGGATTGACGTCGAAGGCATAGTAGAAGGTTGCCGTTGGGTTGCCATCGGCATCAACACCGGTGCGTGAACCTTCGCGAATATCAGAACGCTCTAATGTCCAGGTAATAATATCCAAACCGGCTTTTTTGGCTTCGCGTGCATAAACCGATGGGATAATGTCACCGTCGTCAGTGGCTTCAAGCAACATAAAGGTGGGTGGCGCGATAATATTTACGCCAGCGTCAACCAGCTCTTGCATGCTGGGTTCGAAGGTAGACGCATCGTTGGGGTCAATTCCGGTGGCGTAGCGGCCATCCAAAAATACCGCTTGCTTACCAAAACGCGGGGTGTTTTCTAACCAGTAAAGCACATCGTTTAGGTTAAACGATTGCGCAAATACTTTTCTTGGAGAAATACCGGCTTCAATGTACTCGTCGATCATTTTTTGGGCGTAAGCCTCTTGCGATCCAAATACATCTTCGATTTGCAAATTGGCGCGCGCATCGCCACCTTTTAGTTCAGGAGTAAAGCCAGTACGCAATTCTTTAAAGAGTTGAATACTCTCTTTGTGAGTCATTAACGTGCCGCGCGAGGTGTACCACTCGGTGCGCCATTCGGCAACGCCACCTTGATATTCCTCGGCAGTGGTAGCGCCTCGATCGAAGGAGTCCATTTTGCCTTGCAACGTTTTGAATTGCTCCAAAGTAATATCGCTGGCACAACACAACACGTCATCTGGATTTGGGGCGTCGTGGTTCCATGGCACGGTACATTGATTATTTAAGTCAGTGGTAATGATATTGGTAGTGGTGTGTAAATCACATTGATCGTGACGACAAACCAATTCACCATCGGCGGTAAAGGTCACATCACATTCCAAAATGCCGGCACCCATGCGAGCCGCCGCCGAGTAGGATTCCAACGTGTGCTCGGGGAATTGTACTGGTGCGCCACGGTGGCCAATGGAGAAATCAGTTTTGTAAAAACGACGATTATTTTTACAAGCTTGTAATTGATCTTTTAATTCGCCTTCTTCCAATCCGTCGACCAAAAAAAACGGTCGAGGACCCAGCTCAACGTTAGAAAATGCACGTTTATTCTTTTTAAAAGACGATCCCGCCAGTGCGCTATCGAAAACGCTGGCTATTAAAAATACAGCAACAACGACTTTATAAATATTTTTCATAATTTTAGCCTTAGTTGATTAAAGAACGTCGCTAAGCTAACCGAACTACGTGCAGGTTTATTGACGCTTGTGTGAATGCTAAATGGTATTTTTATTACGAAGCCAAATATTGCTGTTAGTAGTTACAGTTTTTGGAATGTGCTGAACTAAAGTAATGCTGATGAAATAAATTCTGTTTTTGTAATTGGATTAAATCGTTAAAAATAATTGCTAAGGTGTGATTTGTAACACATTAATTTGCAATGTTTTACTTGCAATGGCTTTGATGTAGGGTTGCCAAAGACAAAGACATAGCTCCACAAAACGCTTTAAAATAACTGATGAGCAATCAATGTCTATTAAGCCACGTCCCTGTGCAGGAAGAATCTCTGAGTTAATCAGAGGTTCCTTTAATAAGTGTTTGAGTTACTTTTTTTGCGTTTCGTTAAATTGCGCTAGCTGTTCGGGGGTTGCTTCTTTTTGATAGCGTTCTTTCCATTCTGGGTAGGGCATGCCGTAGATTTTTTCTCGAGCGCGGTCGTAATCCATGTCTACACCGCGCTCTTCGGCGGCGGCTAAGTACCATTTGCTTAAGCAATTTCTGCAAAATCCCGATAGATTCATTAAATCGATGTTCTGCACATCTTTGCGCTCATCAAAATGTTGCAACAAACGGCGAAAGGCGGCGGCTTGAATTTGTATTTCTGTGTCTTTGTCGAGTTCTGTCATAATCGTTAATTGAACACCTGATCGTTTAATAAAATTACATCGACGAATTGCCCACGCTTAACGGTACTGTCAGCCGGAATAATGGCTAATCCATCGGCCCAGGCTACGGAGCTTAAAACTCCAGAGCTTTGATTGTTGAACTTTTCGATTTTGCCTTCTGGAGAAATTTTTACCCGCAAGTAATGTGTTCGATCAGAAGGTTTACTGACTTCAAAGTCGGCCGGCATCAAGCGTGTGGCCAATGGCGTGTTGTTGTTATTTAACACTTTGATGTAGGCTTTTATCACTAATACAAAAGTTACAAACACCGCCACTGGATTGCCGGGCAAGCCAAAGAATGGGGTATTTTTAACATGGCCAAAGGCGAGGGGCTTACCGGGTTTTATCGCCAGCTTCCAGGTGGTTAGTTCTCCCAAACTAGCGACTGCGGGTTTTATAAAATCGGCATCGCCGACCGAAACACCACCCGTACTGATAATAAAATCGGCTTCCACGCCCTGTAATAACGCTTCTTGCGTGGCTTGTAAGTTGTCGGCCGCGCACCCTAAATCCAAAATTTCGCATCCCAAAGCGATTAGAGCGGCATGAAGCGTATAGCGATTGGAATTGTATATTTGCCCTTTACGCAGTGTAGTTCCGGGTTCGGCCAACTCATCGCCCGTAGACACAATTGCTACGCGCAATTTTCTTACAACAGTGATTTGGGCATACCCCAGCGACGCTAACACGCCCACATCGACAGGCGATAAACGATGGCCTCGGCGAAATATTTCTTGACCTTCGCTAATGTCTTGACCACGGTGGCGAATATTATCATTAGGGGAAAACTTAAGGATTTTTACGCGGGTTCCATCATCGGATTGCTGGCAGTTTTCTTGAATTACTACGCTGTCGGCACCTTCTGGTATTTCCGCCCCAGTAAAAATTCGAGCAGCAGTTCCGTGGCTCAAAGGTGTACTGGTGGCACCGGCGTTAATGGTTTGGCTTATGGTGAGCCAGGCGTCCAAGTCTTTGATATCTTGGCTGTGCACGGCGTAGCCATCCATGGCACTGTTATCGGCCGGAGGAACTGACAGTGGGGCAATAATATCCGCTGCCAAATATCGGCCCAAGGCTTGTGTGAGCGGTACCGTCTCAGTTTGCGTGATCGGGGAGGCGGTGGCGAGAATGTGTTCAAGTGTGGCTTGCAGTGTTTTCATGGCGGCAGTTTACCGCGACCGGGGTGGGAAAAAAACAGGCTTTACGGTAGGCGTCTTAACTTGTGGTTGTTACTGATTTCAGGCAGAGCCGGCAGGTACAAATCGATAAGTTGCTTTTTAAGATCGGCTTTTAAAAAAGCAAATTCTTCCTGCACGTACAGGTACAGCTCTCGCTCCGCGTCCAAGCCGGGTAGGAACTGAAAATTTTCCTGGGCAAAGCGGCCATCCATGTAAGAACTGGTAAAAACCACTTTTGCTGTAAAGCCCAGTTGCGCCCGACCCGATTGCACCAATCTTAAAATTTGCACAGGATGGTTAACAATAATGGGCTTGATGTTTTCCTGCAGTTCGGGCCAGTGAGTATTCAAAACCTGCAGGCCATTATTGCTTAACGCTACCGGTATTTGCGCGGGCCAATCGTTTGGATTGGTCAAGTGGTTGTTGGCTTCTTGTGAAAAAAAGCCGTAATGCACGTGTTCTATGGCTGGAGTGACCTTTAAGTTCGGTGCCAACGGGTGCACGCCCTCAATGAATATACCGCCGTGGTATCGACCTCCTTTAAAGGAATCCAATGCTCGAGCGCCTGAATCGTGGGTGACCGTCAGCTCGTAGCCTAGTGATGCAAATACTGTGTGCAAATGTTCAATGTGGTGTTTGGAGATCGTAGAATAATTGGTGAGCGGCGACGGTGTTGTGAGTGAAAAAGGCCGGAGACTGGATTGAGCAGAGCTTGTGTTGCCAAAAGTCCAGCCAAGCACGACAACGCACACAGCTATTGCGCGCAGTACCATGGGGCGCACTGCGGGCAGTTGGCATTGATTGGCTAGGTTGTAACAGAACACAATGCGTCACCGATAGAGCCAGTCTGAGAATGGACCAGTGCCAATGCACTAGACGGAGTGGGTCGCCGAATGCCTGTTTATACAATACTGCAGTAAGCGGGCAGGCATTTTGGGCGCAGGCTAAAGCTATGCAATAAGTGTAGATGAGCTTGGTAAAAAGCGCGGCCGAAGCTCTAAAAAATTGCGTTAAATCAAATTTTTTAGAGGCGCGTGGCGAAGTTTTTTGTTTGACTGTTCGGCTTAATGTGCGCTGTTAATTGTGGCGATAGCGGTTTGTATTGCTGATAACAGAGTGGGGGAGGCAGAGCCAATAATTTATCGACTAAATTACTGGCTCAATAGGCTGGCTCAATAGGCGCTAATTAAAAGACGATCAAACCAATTGCGCCACAAAGTTACACGGGCGGTGACGGCTGTCTAATTGATCTTGAATGATTTTTTGCCAGCCGGTTAGGCAGGCGTTATTGGAGCCGGGTAAACAAAACACAATGGTTTTATTGGCAATACCTGCCAGGCAACGCGATTGTACGGTAGAGCTGCCAATTTCTTCGTAGGACACCTGGCGAAACAGTTCGCCAAATCCTACCACTTCTTGATCAAACAACGGCGCTATGGCTTCGGGCGTGGAATCTCGGCCAGAAAAGCCTGTGCCGCCGGTGGTTAAAATGACTTGAACGGTTTCGTCGGCAATCCAGTTGGAGATAACTTTGCGAATTTGGTAGATGTCGTCTTTAACGATGATTTTATCGATAAAGTGATGGCCCGCCTCAATGGCGTTTGCTTTGAGAAGGTCGCCGGAGGTGTCGGTGCTGGCGTCGCGGGTGTCGCTGATGGTGAGGACGGCAACGTTTAAGGGCGTAAACTCTTTGGAACTGCTCATGAGGGTCCTTGCGGTTGTGGCGCGACGCGATTAGCCGCCGGTAGAGTTCATAAATCGAACAATTTGTACGTCGTCGCTGTGATCAAAATGGTGTTGTTCGGGCTTTTGGCCAATGGCGGCGATAATGGCCTGCTTGAGCTTTTCCCGATTGCCGGGATGGGCTCGAATAATCGCTTTGAGATCGGCGGCGTGCTCGTTACCTAAACACAGCAGGAGTTTGCCCTCGGCGCTGAGCCGAACTCGATTGCAGCTTGCGCAAAAGTTATTGCTGTGCGGCGAAATAAACCCAACCTGACTTCGGCTGCCGGCCACTTGCCAGTACCGCGAAGGCCCACCCGTGGTGTAATCGGAGGGCACCAGCGTGTGCTGCTCGCCAATGTGAGCGGCCAACTCTTCGCTAGAGACAAACTCTTCAGCGCGCTTGTGTTCGGTAATTTCGCCGAGCGGCATCTCTTCGATAAAACTGATATCAAAGCCGTTTTCCACCGCATAGCCCACCAGGTCGCCCACCTCATCGAAGTTACGATGACGCAGGATTACGGCGTTGAGCTTAATGGATTCAAAGCCCGCTGATTTTGCGACAGACAAACCCTTAAGGACTTGATGCAGATCACCTGTGCGCGTGAGTTCTTTAAAGCGATCGGCTTTTAAGGTGTCCAAACTCACGTTGATGCGTTTGACGCCGGCGGATTTTAAGGCGTGAGCGTACTTGTCTAAGCGAGCACCATTGGTGGTGAGTGTGACTTCTTGCAGCTGCGATTGCTGGTTTAACTGCTCAAATAATTGCACAACATCTTTGCGAATTAAGGGTTCGCCGCCGGTTATGCGAATCTTTTTAACGCCCAACTCGGCAAAAGCTGCGCCGATTTCGGCCAGCTCTTCCAAGGTGCACAACTGCGCCCGGGGCAGAAAAGTCATGTCCTCGGCCATGCAGTACACACAGCGAAAGTCGCAGCGGTCTGTTACTGACAGGCGCAGGTAGTCAATTCGGCGGCCGAACGGATCGATCAGTTCTTGCGCATCGGGCAATGGGCTATCGGACAAAATCTAAGGCTCGTATTTAAAATCGGTGGCCGATGATAAGCAAAAGCTCCGGCGAATGGAATGCCTTACGAGTTTTGGTTTTGCTTGAGAATATCGGCCACTTCGGGCAAACAGGAGCCGCAACCGGTGCCGGCTTCCGTGGCAAGACTCACGTCCTCCACGGTGGTTAGGCCCTGCTCGCTAATGGCTTTCTGCAGGGTTTTTATGCCCACTTTCTTGCACGCGCAAATCTGTTTCCCGTTGGCTAGGCAGCCCTCGGGAATTCCGCTTAACACGGATCGTTCGATGCTGATATCCACCTTGGTAACCAGCAGCTCGGCGAGCCATTCAAAGTCCTGGTCGCTCAGCCGATCGGCCACCATCAAGCAGTCCACCATGCGACCCACTCGGGTGCGGGCGGCGCGAGTAAAGCCTCGGCCGCTGTCGCTAAAGCCAAGGCGGTTGACCTGCAATTCTTCGGGCAGCTTGCTGAGCAGTTGCTCGGCGAGCTCCGCCGGGCTGATCTGCGCCGCGATGTAGTAGAGAAAACCCTGCTCCACGGTTTGCTTCACCCAGTACAGACTGTCGTCCAAATCGAGCGCAGTCCGCGACACCAGCATGGCCTCACTTTGATAGGGCCAGGCGGTCATTTTGATGGGGGTGAACTTGGCTTCCGGTTGTCCGGAGATGGGGTCAAACTCTGGGCTTACCACAGCACTGATGCGTCCAAACGAAGAATGGGTGTTGGTCCAGTGAATGGGCATAAACACTTGCCCGGCCTGCACATCTTGAGTAATACGAACTCGGCCCAGGGTTTTGCCGTATTGGTTTTCGATGCAGGCGATG
>CAYFFE010000123.1:0-10018 GCA_964342265.1 uncultured Cellvibrionaceae bacterium
GGCCCCTAATTAGTGTTAACAGGCCCTAGCATGCTGCTGTCGTTTTACATACCTACAAACTTTTGAGGTTGTAGGTATGTAAAACTTGAATAAAACCCGCTTTATATGCAACGACCAATTCACAGAAAGCTTGTCGGACTTACTATACGGTGTCAATTGAATTGCTGTAACGATAGGAGAGAATTAATGAAAATATTCGCTTTAACACCACTATCCATGCTGTGTGCGCTATCCCTGACAGCCTGTGGAGGGGGTAGTAGCAGTGGCGGGGGAAGCTCAACCGGACAGTTAAGTCTAGCGATAACCGATGCCCCAGTAGATGAGGCCGATGCGGTTGTGGTTGCCTTTGACTCTGTGGAGTTTCAGGGGCCTGAACGAACAACCCTCGAACTGGACGAAACGGCGACTATCAATTTATTGGATTTTCAGAACGGTGAGTCTTTTACGTTGGTCGATGCCGAAACATTACCAGCGGGTGAGTATCAGTTTATTCGTCTAGGCATCAATGAAGACGATACATACATCGAAGTCGCTGGTGAGCAATTCCCTCTAACGGTTCCCAGTGGCAGCCAAAGTGGATTGCAATTGAATCGCGGATTTACTTTAGCTGCCGGCGGTGTTAGCCAATTTACGATTGATTTTGATTTGCGTAAATCCATTACAATGCAGGGCAACGGCAGTTATCGTTTACGCCCTACTTTGCGCATTGTTGATAACCTAGAAGTTGGCTCCATTGCTGGTACTGTATCCGATAGCTTAATTACCGACGTCAATTGCAATAATGGTGACAACAACGATATCGGTAATGTGGTGTATTTGTACAGTGGCTTGGATGCCAGTGTGATAGATGTTCAAGACTTGGAAACGGATCCACTGGCCAGTACCAATGCAACTTTTAATTCAGAGACATCAGCCTATGAGTTTACTTTGGCGTTTGTAGAAGCCGGCGATTACACCTTAGCGTTTACTTGCGACGCAGTGTTGGATGACCCAGAAGTCGACGACAGTGAAACTGTAGTCTTTACTGAGGGTATGAACGTAACGGTGGAGTCAGAGCAACAAGCAACGGTAACTTTTTAATGCTAATTTCATTAAAATAAAATAACTACTGAGTTTGGTGAAAAAAACTCGGCAAATACCCGACATTTAAGGAATCGTTGATTATTCAACGGTTCCTTAAACACCTTTGTATTGGCCGAGTTGGCAGTGGTGCTGTTAACTTTTTTAATTATTATGGCTCTGCAAGAGAGTTCTTTTTAACTGGCGCGCAATTGCTGGCTGGCCGATACCATCGCCTTTAACGCGGGTACTACCTCTTCCCATTTGCGGGTTTTTAAACCGCAATCTGGATTTACCCACAATCGTTTTTTATCCACGTGGTTTAACGAGGCTTGCAGCAGGCTGACTATTTGATCCACCGAGGGTGTATTCGGCGAGTGAATATCGTACACACCAGGGCCAATGGCATTGGGGTAATTAAATTCGTCGAATCCTTCCAGCAATTCGCCTTGGGAGCGCGAGGTTTCGATGGTAATAACATCGGCGTCCATACGGGCGATGGCGTCGAGAATATCGTTAAAGTTGGAGTAGCACATATGGGTGTGAATCTGAGTGCTGTCTTTAACACCGGCGGTGGTTAGGCGAAAAGCATCCACGGCCCACTGTAAATAGTCTTGCCACTGCTGTTGTCGTAACGGCAGTCCTTCGCGCAGGGCGGCTTCGTCCACTTGAATAATATTTACGCCGTTATTTTCCAAATCGAGCACTTCATCGCGCATGGCTAACGCCAGTTGTTGGCAGGTTTGCGAGCGGGGTTGATCGTCGCGCACAAACGACCAGTTCAAAATAGTAACCGGCCCGGTGAGCATGCCTTTTACGGGTTTGGCGGTTAGGCTTTGGGCGTATTTTATCCAATTTACGGTAATGGTGTGTTTGCGTTCCACATCGCCAAAAATAATGGGCGGTTTAACGCAGCGCGAGCCGTAAGACTGCACCCAGCCAAATTGGCTAATCGCAAAGCCTTCCAGATGTTCGGCAAAATAGGCCACCATGTCGTTGCGTTCGGCCTCGCCGTGGACCAAAACATCCAACCCCAAGGCTTCCTGCTGTTGAATACAGTGAGCGATTTCCTGTTGAATATTTTGCTCGTATTGTTCTTGTGTTAACTGGCCTTTTTGGTGCTGTAATCGCCAGCGACGGATTTCCTGCGTTTGCGGAAACGAACCAATGGTGGTGGTGGCGAATAAAGGCAGTTTTAACGCCTGTTGTTG
Organism: uncultured Cellvibrionaceae bacterium; assembly: GCA_964342265.1. GTDB lineage: Bacteria > Pseudomonadota > Gammaproteobacteria > Pseudomonadales > Cellvibrionaceae > Halioxenophilus. The sequence goes on from CAYFFE010000123.1 coordinate 2,271, forward strand.
CTGTTGTTCGCGTTCGGCAAACGGCGACTGTCGTTGATAATCTTTATCCGAAATATTTTGTAATCGCTCTCGAATGTGCGTTTTATGAATAGCATCGGATTGGCTGCGCTCTGTTACTGCAAGGTGATTACTTTTTAAAATACCGGCAACTGCCTCACGGCCTTCGTTCAGTGCACGACCTAAGCAATGTAATTCCTCCAACTTTTGCACTGCAAACGACAAGCTATTTTTTAAAAACGGCGGGAGCTGTGTTTCCTGGCTGAGATCGACAGGCACGTGCAACAGCGAACAACTCGGTGCTAACCACAGTCGCTCACCTAACTGCTGAGCAATGGGTTCGAGCCAGTCCAGGGTTTTACTTAAATCGGTTTTCCAAATATTGCGACCATCGATAATCCCCAGAGACACTACCTTGTGGCTGGGCGCCCAATCGAGTAGAGGTTTAATCTCCGATTGATCACCGGCCACATCCACGTGCAATCCGGCGGTAGGCAGTTGGCAAGCAAAGCGTAAATTATTACCCAGTCGACCAAAGTAGCTGGTTAATAAAATCTTGATGGCTTTGTTGTGGAGTGAGTAATAACTGGTTTCCAGAGCTTGCTGCCAGTGCTGATCTAAATCCAACACTAAAATGGGTTCGTCAATTTGCACCCAGGTGACGCCGGCGTCGGCCAGGGTTTGCAACAATTGGCGATACACCGATAAAAGCTCGGGCAAAAGATCCAATGGCTCGCTGTCGTCTTTGCTTTTCGCCAAATGCAAATAGGTTACCGGCCCAATTAACACCGGTTTGGGGTTATAGCCGAGCGACTGGGCCTGCTCAATTTCGCGCAATAATTTATGCGGATTGAGCGAAAACTCAGTGTGCCGGGTAAGCTCGGGCACTAGGTAGTGATAGTTGGTATCGAACCATTTTGTCATCTCCGCCGCGGCAACGCCCGTTTTGTCCGAACCCGAATTATCGGAATTAGTCGCGCGACCCCGCGCCGCACGAAAATAAGCGTGTAGGGGATTATCGGCCTGGCAGCGTTTGGGCAAATTGCCGAGCAACTCACTGGTATCCAAGACTTGATCGTACAAAGAGAAATCGCCCACCGTTTGAAAATGCAGCCCTTGCTGCTGTTGCCAGTTGTAGGCGCGCAACGAGGCGGCGGTATCCATTAATTCCGTCTCGGAAATATCCTCCTGCCAAAAACGCTCCAACGCCCGCTTTAATTCTCGGCGGGGCCCAATGCGTGGGAATCCTAAATTGTGGATCTGTGCCATGAAAATGCCCTCCTCTGTGAAAGTGGGGCAAGCTTAGAGGCTTACAACAATGAAGAATAATGGTTTAATTGCATGAATTGATTAATTCTATTCATGGTTTGTGATGATTGAACGCACTCACTTAGAGATCCTGCGCGCGGTAAATCACTGCGGCACACTCACCGAGGCCGCCGGCGAGCTGTGTCTTACGCAATCGGCCCTGAGCCACGCCATCAAAAAATTGGAAAACGCCTTGGGCACGCCGGTATGGCTCAAAGAGGGGCGCGGTTTGCGGCTCACCGATGCCGGCGAATACTTGCTGGCACTGGCGGAGCGCCTGCTGCCACAATTGGAGCAGGCCGAGCAGCGGTTATCGGAAATGGCCCGCGGCCAACGCGGCAGCTTGCGCATTGGCATGGAGTGCCACCCGTGCTATCAGTGGCTGTTGCAGTTGGTCGGCCCGTTTTTTGAGGCCTGGCCGGATGTGGATGTGGACGTAAAACGCCAGTTTCAGTTCGGTGGCATCGGCGCGCTCTATAACGACGATATTGATTTATTGGTTACACCCGATCCGCTGCTCAGCAGCGGTTTAAACTTTGTGCCCGTATTTGCCTATGAGCAAATGTTGGCGCTCGGCAACGATCATCCGTTGGCAGATGTCGAATATATCGAGCCTCAGCAACTGAGCCGGGAAGTGTTGATAACCTATCCGGTAGAAGCCGAGCGATTGGATGTGTACAGCCAATTTTTATTGCCGGCAAACTGCCGGCCCAAACAGCGCAAAGACATAGAAACCACCGACATCATGCTGCAAATGGTGTCCGCCAAACGCGGAGTAGCGGCGTTGCCGGGTTGGTTGATTGAACAATACCAGGCCAACTTGCCCATCGTGGCAAAATCGCTGGGTCAGGCGGGCATTCACAAACACATTCATGTGGGCGTGCGCAGTCGCGATCAGGCGGTGCCGTTTATTGCCGACTTTATTCGCCTAGCAAAAGCCTCCAGTTATCCGGCAGTTTAAGGAATAAATACCATGAAAGATTTTCCACAAGACGTTACCGCGTACAAAAAAACGCCGGAGTTCACCGAGATTAGTGTTCCCCAAGGATTGTTGAATGATCACAGCACGAAAGAAGGCGTGTGGGGAAAAATAGTAGTATTAGAAGGCGAACTCGAATACACCATTCAAGAACCAACCGTGGAGGTCGTGACCTTAACTCCAAACCTAAACGGTGTGGTTGAGCCTACCGTAAAGCATCACGTAAAACCTTTGGGCTCGGTAATATTTTATGTTGAGTTCTATCGCTAAAAATTTTTTAAGGTGCTCAAGCCATCGGTCGAAAGATAAAAAGGCGGAGACCATGCCCCGCCTTTTTACTACTGCTTTGCTGCTAATGCTTTATTACTTAAACTGCCACGGATTATTAAATAGCGTTAATCGAAAAAGCTTATTAATCGATAACAGTTTTTAATCGATAGCAGCTATTAATCAATCGGAATGCGTTTGCTGTTTTCGCTAACCGGAATATCTTTGCGCGGAATAGTGAGTTTTAGTACACCGTTATTCAGGCGCGCAGCAATTTCATCGTGATCGGCATCCTCCGGCAAGGCCAAAGTGCGTTGAAATGCGCCGTAGCGGCGTTCCATACGATAAAAGTGTTTGTCTTTGCTTTCTTCCTCTTGATGCACTTGGCCACGAATCACTAACGCATCGTTTTGCACATCAATGGTTAAGTCTTTGGCTTCCAGGCCCGGTACATCCAATTTAATTTCGTAGTTTTTCTCGCTGCCCGAAATATCAATGTCGGGGCGAAAAAAATCATCCATGGCTGGTTGCGAGCGACTGCTAGAGGAAGAGTGAGAAAAAACATTGAATAAATCGTTAAACATCCGATCAAACTCTTGTTGCAAACGCGTAACCGGGTGTTGATTACCTTGGTATTGATTCGACTGGCTAACGGGCGCGGATGGATGGTGCACAGTAACGTTTTCGGGTTCTTCGTGCTTGAACCAATTCCACGGATTGAGTTTTTGCAGGTTCATGGCGTATTCCTCTTTAGGTGTGCCGAGCACCGAGAAATCACAATAATAAACAGTGCCAAGGCACGTGGATGAAAAGTCCTTCCGGCATCAAACCGGAAGGACTTAAGCGTTGTCTCATACCCTTCGAATTATCGAAGGGCCGAGTTTTGCTAAACAATCTGATATTAACTAACGTCGTACTAAATATAACAGCTTAGGCGATTTTTTCCTGGCTTTGAGAATCTTCCTGATTGGCGCTTTCTGCCCCAGTGTTTTCTAAGGAACGAGCCGTGGTATTAATCGCGATGGTGCGCGGCTTCATGGCTTCAGGAATTTCTTTTACCAAGTTAACTGTTAATAAACCGTTATTTAATTCAGCACCTCTCGCTTCGATGTGGTCGGCCAAATTAAATTTACGCTCAAACGTGCGATTGGCAATGCCTTGGTACAAATACTCTTTTTGCTCTTTATTAGCTTTTTGCCCGCGAATAGTGAGCGTATTTTTTTCGACGTTGATATCCAGTTCATCTTGGGTAAAGCCGGCCACCGATAACGTAATGGCGTATTGGTTCTCGCCCAATACTTCAATATTGTATGGTGGGTAGGTGTTGTTAACGGTTTCGGTACGCATGGCATTATTTAAAAGCGATGCCAAGTGATCAAAACCTACGCTGTTGCGGTAAAGTGGGGTAAGGTCGATAGATTTCATGTGTATATCCTCCAGAGAAGCAATATAGTGATTATGGGAATACTCTTTGAGTCATTCCCTTGGCAATAACAAAAGTGGGGATGTTTAAATTGTTATTCAATCCTTCCTGCCAATATTTTTTTAAAATAAATTTTTATTTCGAAAAAACTTTTTATTTATGAGGTTTCTAAAGAAATGGCGTGTAAGAAAGTACGGTGCAAGAAAGTTCGATGTAAGGATCGGAAAACGTTGGATGACCATTATTAGAAAGAAAATAAATAAGCCGAATAAAAGGCTCTTAGAGGCAAGTAATACCAAGCAAAAACTACGAAGAGGTAAAGCCGAACAATGTGGAAAAAGTTATTTACAATTAATCCAGATAAATAAATTCAAAACGTTATTATTGCCAAATACTAAACACAAGCAAGCAAAATATTTTAAGTGCTCGCTTTGTGTATATCGCTGAAAAAACGTTAAAACTTATTTGATGTACCAGAGATAAGGCCGGTTAAATAAATTTCAACGCCTACCGTTTACTGGCCGATAAACGGTAGTTTTTCAGTGCTTGTACGCGTAGCAATACGTGGCCGTCGGAATCCGGCGCTGCCAGCAAAGCTGCGCTCAACGCCGAACGATAACTTCGTCGCCAATACGAATTATGCCGTCTTGTCGCACCCGCGAGCACACACCGCCGCGCCAGTCTGGAGTGAGCGCTTGTGTGAGCCCGGCGTGTTGTGCGTCCATGCGATGGCAGGGATCGGTTTCTCGAGTAATTTCCAAAATCACCTCGCCAATGTAAATGTGAGCACCCACATCGCGGGCATTAAAGGTAAAGCCTTCGAGCAGCAAATTGGCGCGGCGCGTGGTCCAAGGCAGGTCTGCGTCCACGTCCGCGCAAGCGGACTCCCAGGCTTCCCGGCTCAGTAGGGTCACTTGGCGTTTGCTGGGCTTACCACGACAATCCCCCTGTACGCCATTTTGTCGATCGATGGCACTGGCTGTGAGTGTTTCCATAGGCACGCGTGGTGCCGCGCGGCGGGCTATGCCAATGAGCGTTCCGGATTTTAAGGCATTCATAAATTTTCTATTTAGGATAAGTCGTTGAAAACAATCAAAAAACGTTATGCGGTATTGGTCGCAGTAGCGGGCCTATTGGCGCTGGCTTGGTGTGTGCCCGAGCCCAAAGTCATGCCCGTTGCCGGTGCCAGCGCCAAAGATTGGCACAAGGACAGCTTTTGGTACAGCCCCTGGGGGTCGTCCGGCGTGCACAAGGGGATTGATATTTTCGCCGCCAAAGGTACCCCAGTGGTGGCCACCAGCCATTTATGGGTGTTGTTTAAAGGCGAATTCAGTAGAGGCGGTAAAGTGGTGCTGGCGTTGGGGACCAAGTGGCGCTTGCATTATTTTGCCCATCTCGATGGCATTGAGCCGGATTTAGCCACTTGGTTATCGGCGGGTACGCCCATCGGTACCGTGGGCGATAGCGGCAACGCCCTGGGCAAACCGGCGCATTTACACTATTCGATTGTATCCCTAGTGCCGCAATTTGCCGCCATCGACAACACCGAGCAAGGTCATAAAAAAGCGTTTTACTTAAACCCCAGCCGGTATTTGGCTGGAGTTGATTAAACCGCCAAAGCCGATTTAGGGCAGATGCAGTAATTTTTTTAAATCGGCAATCAGCATCTGGCTGAAGTCTTTTAAATGGCCGTAGCGCTCTTCCACCTCTTCCATGGATTCTTCCAGGTGATCGATCAGCTCGTGCTGTTCTTCGGCTTTTAGTTGCGCCAGTTTGGCTTTCATATCGGCCAATTTAGCTTCTAAATGGCCGATTTTGTCTTCCAATTCCCGGCGCTGTTGGTGCACTTTATCGATATCAACGTCACTCATGGCAGTTTCTCCGGTTAGCTGAATTGATTACTGGCAATGATAAGCACTGCAGGAATCACCATAAAAACGATTCCAATGTAGGCGACAATGGTGAGCTTGTTTTTCACCGCTGCACCGGCCATCCACTCGGCGCAGATCACCGGCAGATTGCGCAGTGGTGGAATGCTGTAAATAAAGATTACACCGAGCAGGTTGTAGCAAAAGTGCACTAGGGCAATTTCCATGGCCAGCACAGCGGTGGGGCCGGAAATCGCCGTAGCGGCCAAAATACCGGTTATGCAGGTGCCGATGTTGGAACCCAGGGTAAACGGGTAAATCTGCCGCAGGCTAAACACGCCGCTGCCGGCTAACGGCACAATCAAGCTGGTGGTGGTCGAGGACGACTGAACCAGCACGGTTATCAAGGTGCCCGAGCCAATGCCGGCAATGGGGCCGCGACCAATGGCGTTGTGCAACAATTCCTTGGCTTTACCCACCATTAAAACGCGCAATAACTTGCCGATGTAAGTGATGGACAAAAAGATACACACCACGCCCAAAACAATCATGATGACGCCGGCAGGTACATCCGATAATCCCGAGTGCAGTAGGCTTTTAATCAAATCCACCGGCGGCGATACGGCTGCTTTAACCACATTAAAGTCGCCCATGGCCACCGAACCACCACCCACCAAGCCTTCGGAAAGGGCGTGGCCGATTTTTTCTAAGAAACCAAACATCATCTCCAGCGGCAAAAAGATTGCGACCGCCAGCAGATTAAAAAAGTCGTGAATGGTTGCCGCAGAAAAGGCCCGGCGGAATTCATCGCCGTGGCGCACGTGGCCCAGGCTGACGATGGTGTTGGTGATGGTGGTACCGATGTTGGCCCCCATCACCATGGGAATGGCAATGCTCACTGGCAAACCGCCGGCTACCAAGCCAACGATGATGGAGGTCACGGTGCTAGACGACTGAATCAATGCCGTGGCCACGGTGCCGATCACCAGGCCGGTAATGGGGTTGCTGGCAAATTCGAACAGGTCGCGGGCGCTGTCGCCGGCGGATAATTTAAAGCCGCCGCCAATCAGCGATACGGCCACCAGCAGCAGGTAAACGAGACCGGCCACAAAAATCCAGTTGAGCCAATTGGGTTGTTTTTCAGGAGCGAGGTCTGCGGAAGTGTTAGCAGTCATGGGGACTAAACGGTCTCTTAGTTGTATCGATGGTTGTTATTGTTGATAGCACCGATCTTGTGTGTGAGCGAGTTATTGTGTGAATAAAGCTTGAATGTTTTATGACAACAGCCGTATCAACCCGGGTAAAGACGCGCTTAACACCGCTTTACCCGAGCAATTATCTTAAAAAGATGACCTTTAAAAGATCGCCTTTTTATAAAAGAGTAACGAAGCTACAAACGCTGCAACTGATCGGCCGCCGCCTGGCCCAACTCACCGCCGGCTTGCTGTACGGCTTGTAGCATTTGCCGCGCTTGCTCGGTATTGCCCAAACCCAGTTCGGCTTGAGCCTGGTAGTAGGTGCCCACTTGGCTCGGTAGCAAGCCATTGCTGTTATTGAGATCGCGCTGGGCGGCGCGGTAGTCTTTTTGCTCCAGCGCTAAAATGCCGCGATACAAGTGACTGGCAAAATATTCATCGTTTAACGCCAGCGCTTTATCAAAGGAGTTCTGCGCTTGGCTGGTTTGATTGCTTTGCATTTGCAGCCGGCCCAAGGTGATCCAAAACTGCGACTCGCGATCTTGACGCTTAATGGCTTGGCGAACCTTATCGGCAGCCTGGGCGTATTGTTTTTCGCCGGCCAATTTTTGCGCCTGCTGATGCAGCTCGTAGGCGGGTTTGTCCTGGCGAATTTGCTGGGTGGCGCGCTGGTAAGCGGCCCGGTTGCGAACGCCGGAAGGTAACTCACG
>CAYFFE010000124.1:0-9884 GCA_964342265.1 uncultured Cellvibrionaceae bacterium
GACCAGCTTCGGGGCCTTGATCTGTCCTTTAACAAAATTGGGCCAAGGAGTGCTATAGCCATCGCTAACCTCAAAAACCTAACGTCGCTTGATCTCAGTCGCAACCGGATTGGCCCCCGCGGCGCTAAAGCCATCACTAACCTCAATAACCTAACCTCGCTTAATCTCGATAAAAACAATATTGGCCCCGGCGGCGCTAAAGCCATCGCTAACCTCAACAACCTAACGTCGCTTAATCTCAATTACAACAAGATTGGGCCCGACGGCGCTAAAGCCATTGCTAACCTAGCTAATCTTACAGAACTGGATATTTCAGATAATAAAATTACCGATGATGCTCTGCCTCAGTTAAGCCGACTAAAAAAAATAACGACGCTGGAGCTAAATCATAATCCGATAACAGACATAACACCGCTAGAACCCCTGTTAGTTAGGGGGCTAGGGATTACTGCAGATCGTTGGGCCCTCAAGGGGATCAATCTTTTCGAATGCCCAGTCACAGTCCCCCCGCCAGAAATCATAGAACAAGGTCGAAGCGCGGTTTTAAATTACTTTAACGAACGCAGAGCCCAGGGTACCGAGCCACTGTTTGAAGCTAAAATGTTGATTGTGGGCGAAGGCGGTGTAGGTAAAACCAGTTTAAGGCAACAACTGTATCACCCAGAAAAGGGGTTAACCAAAGAGGAAGAAACCACCAAAGGCATTGATATTGAGTTTATTCGCTTCCCCATAACGGATGAACGTAACTTTCGTTTAAATGTGTGGGATTTTGGCGGCCAACATATTTACCATGCTACTCATCAGTTTTTTCTGACTAAACGCTCTTTGTATATTTTGGTGGATAGCAGCCGCACCAACGATAAAACCGTACAGGACGAGGCCTTTAAATATTGGTTGGAAGTGATAGAAACCTTAAGCGCTGGCAGCCCGGTATTACTTTTTCAAAACCAGGTGGGCGGGCGCAGTAAAGCCATTGATGAGAAGGGCATTAAAAGCCGTTTTAGCAATGTAAAAGAATTTTATGCAGGTAATTTGGCCAATGCGGAATGTGTTGCTCCCATTAAACAAGGCATTGAGTACCACGCCAAACAACTTGAGCATATTGGTGAAGAAGTCCCTAAAAAGTGGGTGAGCATTCGCAAAGAGTTGGAAGAATCCGCTCAGCAAAATCCATTTATCTCCCAGAGGGAGTATTTCGACATTTATGCCAAGCATTTGGATTTTGACAAAGAAAAAGCCTTGTATTTAAGCCAGTTTTTTCATGATTTAGGCGTTTTTCTGCATTTTAAAGACGACCCACAACTTGCCAAGCTGGTTATTTTACAAAACGACTGGGCCACCGAAGCGGTGTTTAAAGTGTTGGACGACGAACAAGTAAAAGCCAACATTGGCCGCTTTACCTGGGTAGACTGCCGGCGCATTTGGTGTGATCATTTATATGAGGATATGCACACCGAGCTTTTGGTTTTAATGGCCAAATTTGAACTCTGTTATCAACTCCCCGATTCCAACCCCACCACCTTTTTAGCCACGCAACTGTTGCCCGCCTCCATGCCAGACGAGCTTTCGGATTGGAGTAATACTAACGGGGTGTGTTTGCACTATCGCTACGAGTTTTTGCCCAAAGGGCTTATCAATCGGTTAATGGTGCGAATGAACCGGTATGTACAACAGCCAGATTTAGCCTGGAGTTACGGCGTGTTGTTCGAGAAAGGCAAAACCCAACTACTGATACAAGTAGCAAGTAACGGCGATGAAATCATACTGCAATCCATAGGGCCTGAAGCCAGGGAATTATTAAGTGTAATCGCCCATGACTTAGACGCTATCAACCAATCATTTGAAGGTTTACACAACAAGGTTGAAAAACTAGTTCCCTGTATTTGCGCAGAATGCAAAAACTCCAGCAACCCACACTTATATACCGAGCATTTACTTGTACGCAAACGCGATGCAAACAGCTTTCAGATAGAATGCCAAAAGAGCTTTATTAATGTAAATGTACTGGAACTGCTCAATGGCTTAAAGCTGGACTTACCCAACTGGCCAGAGCAGAAAAAACGCCACAATGTTATCACACAAGAAAATAAAGCAATCACGACGGAGGCCACCTCGGGAGCACCAGTGACTACAACAATTAAAATATTCCTGGCATCCTCCGAGGAACTTAAAGCGGAACGCGATGCCTTTGACCTACATTTCCGCCGAGAAAACGACCATTTAAGAAAACAAGGTATTTACCTAGAAATCATCCGCTGGGAATGCTTTCTTGATGCCATGTCTGAAACACGGTCGCAAGTCGAATACAACCAAGCCGTAAAAGACTGCGACATTTTCGTCAGCTTATTTAAAACAAAAACCGGAAAATTTACCGAAGAAGAATTCGACACCGCACACCAACAATTCAAAGCCCGCGGCAAGCCAAAAATTTACACCTATTTTCAAGATACTAACGTTTCCACAAGCAGCAAGTATAAAAGCGATTTGCTTTCACTTTGGGCTTTTCAAGAAAAGTTAAACGAACTAGGCCACTACCACACATCCTTTACCTCTAGCGATAATTTACACGTAAAATTCAAAGAGCAACTAAGAAAGCTAACAGAAGAATATAATGAAAAATCAAACCAGCCCAAATACAAATAGGTTGAGGTTAAACGTTTTGGTGGCAAACTGTATGAATAAAAATTTCGTAATTTTTTTGCATTGTGCCTACTCGTGGAAGCAAGCTTCGCTAGCGAACCAGTTTTTCTAGATTGGGACTCCTTCGTCGGAAAAACGGAGCAAGTTGAAATTGCAGCAAAACTAAAGGACGACCGAACTATTGACCACATGAAAATTTCTACGGAAAGTGGATCATTCGAGTTATCTGCTAAGGCGCGCGAGAAAATTTGGAAACCAAAGCTAAATACGATAACGGTAATTTCCTTTCCGTTGTCAATCGATGCCTCCGAAACGGAGTATCATATTCAGTTTTATTATCGCTCAAAGAGTTATTCACGTCGTAGAAGTGACTGTTGGGATAAAGACGGCCAATTGGGTTATGATTTCGTGAGAATTCGCGTGAACAACACCGGAATCCGAAAGATTGATTATCAGAAAGGAGCTTGCGAGGTTATCGACTACGAGAACTCTTCAGGAGAAGCAATTTTTTCAGATCCCGAGGATGCTGAATAGCAAAAGCCCCGCAATTACGAGGCTTTTTTCTTTCCAACCAAAAGAGCTTTTGCGAGAACTGATTTTTTATTAAAAATTTTCAACCAATAAATTTAACGATCGCGACAAAACCCCCAATGCAAAAGCCACGTCCTCGGGCACAACACCCTCATCGGGGTGATGACTGATTCCACCGGGGCTTCGAATAAACAACATCGCCGTTGGGCATATTTCGGCCATGGCCATGGCGTCGTGGCCGGCACCGGAGGGGAGGAATTTAATCGGTAAAAAACTTTGGCTGGTTTGCGCAATGGATTGGGAAAAGAGCTGTTGAAAAAATTGATCGCACAATACGGCTTTGGCCTTGTGGTTATGAGTCCAGAGCATGGTTAAATGTCGGCGTGCGGCGATGGTTTCTACGGCATCGTTAATGGCTTCTAATACTTTTTCTCGTGTGTTGTCACTTTGGCTGCGTAAATCCAGAGAGACGATAGCATCGCCGGCAATTACATTAACCGCTCCAGGGCGCGCAAATATTTGCCCAACGGTTGCGACAACATCCCCCCCCACACTTTTGGCTATTTTTTCGATAGCGAGGGTAATTTCTGCGGCCCCGGCTAGGGCATCGCGTCGCAAACGCATGGGCGTGGTGCCCGAATGGCCGGTACGGCCGGTTAAACGAATGGTTGATCGTCGAGCGCCGGCGATACCGGTAACAATCCCCACCGGTAAGTCTTCGGCTTCTAACACCGGGCCTTGTTCAATATGCGCTTCCCAAAAACCCAGTAAGTTGTCGTTCGCGCGGCAGGCTTTAGTTGTTTGCTCTGGGTTTAATCCAAACTCGATTAATGCTTCTCGTAAAGACTGCTCGTTATCGTCAGTTAAATCAAGCCAAGAATCTTGCCAGAGCCCGGCCACGGTTTTTGAGCCCATCATGGCCGTACCAAAACGAACGCCCTCTTCATCGCCAAAGCCAACCACTTCGATGGCAAACGGTAGCCGCTTTTTTTGTTGATGTAATTCACTGACCAGCTCTATGGCCAACAGCACACCTAAAATGCCATCGTAGCGTCCGGCATTGGGTACGGTATCCAAATGAGATCCGATAATTAACGTTGGCGCATCAACGGAACTCCCCTCGTACCGTCCCCATTGATTACCAATGGCATCTTGCCAGGAATTTAATCCAGCGGCCTCCATCCATTGTACCACTTGCGCGTTGACTTCGGCGTGCTGTGGAGTTAAAAAAGCCCGCGAAATACCGCCGTCTATACTCGATATTTTGGCGAGGATTTCACAGCGTTCGAGAATTCGCTTGCTGGCAAAATGATATTGTTCACTAATTATCATCCGCCCTCCTATTGCGTGTAAATTTCCAGCGCTGCGTCTACACCAGCACCGGCGGTAAATGAATGGCCGGCCCGGCGCAATAAATTATCGAGCGCGGCCAAAGTAGTTAACACTGCGTCCTTTCGCGCGTTATAGCCCATAGTGCCAATACGCCATATTTTACCTTGCAGCGGCCCAAAAGAGGTGCCGATCTCGATGGAAAACTCCTCTAACATCGCTTTGCGTAATGCATCGCCATCAACGCCGTCGGGAATAAAAACACCGGCGATATTATTCATCTTAAATTGCAAATCACCGTAGAGTTTTAACTGCATGGCCACTAAACCGCTCGCCATGGCTCGACCATGTAATTGATGGCGTTGAACACAATGATCCAATCCTTCTTCGAGCACAATACGCGCACACTCTCGGGCTCCGTACAACATAGTTGTGGCCTCGGTGTGGTGATTTAATCGCTCTTCCCCCCAATAATCCAAAATCATCGGTAAATCAAAATAATTCGATCGAATTAAAGAGCCTTCGCCATCGGTATGATGTTGCGCTTTAATACCGGCCTCAACGTGATGTCGTTTACGAATGTGTTCGACAAATTTTTCACTCAAGGTAATTGGCCCAGAGCCAGAAGGCCCACCCAAACATTTTTGCAAACCACAGGAGACCGCATCCAATTGCCAGTCGTCGGTATCTAGCGGATTACCAACTATAGAAGCCGTGGCATCCACATAAGTTAATACTCCGTGCTTGTGACAAATGCTGGCAATCTCTTGCAAGGGTTGCAACATGGTCGTGGACGTATCACCTTGTACGGTGGCCAAAAGTTTGGGCTTAAAGGTTTTAATGGCCAACTCTACAGCCGCAGGGGTGGCGACTTGGCCCCAAGAAATTTCTAACGCTTTTACCTCAGCGCCGCAACGTTTTGCAATTTCAACTAATAAATGCCCAAATCGCCCCATCACCGGCACCAATACTTTATCGCCCGGGGTAATGCAAGAAACCAAGCAGGCTTCTATTGCCGCCCGTGATGTACCATCAATTAACAACGTCCACTGATTTTGGGTATTAAATATTTTGCGGTACAGCGCCATGGTTTCGTTCATGTAGTGGGTCATTGCCGGATCGTACTGCCCAATCAACTGGGCAGACATCGCGCGCAATACTCTGGGATCAGCATTAATAGGCCCGGGTCCCATTAATAATCTCGCGGGAGGATTTATGGGTTGAAATTTATCGAAAACAAAACTCACGCAGGCACTCCTAAAACTTTGTGAAATTCGAGCAGGCTAAACACCGCCTAAAAACAGTTGTGCAAGCATGCGCAAGCCGGTAATGGCCAGTACCACAGCAAATACTTTTTTAAGCAAAGGACCGTTTAAGCGAGCACCAAGGTTAGCTCCCACGGGTGCAAACAATACCGTTAACGGCACAATGGCGATTAATCCCGGTAAATTAACCAAGCCAAAAGTGCCAGACGGCGCATCTGCCGGTGCCACACCGTTAACTAGCATCACCAAAGCACCCGGTAGCGCAATTAAAAAACCAAATGCTGCGGCCGTTCCAACCGCTCTGTGCGCCGCAAAATTACAGGCGGTTAATGTTGGCACGCCTAAAGTACCGCCGCCAATCCCTACCATTACGGAGAAAAACCCAATTAAACTGGCCATTAAACCTTGGCCAGGTACTGCAGGCAAATTGGATACTAACGGTTTCGCGTTAGCGCGTAACAGCATGTTTAACGAAACCAATACTGCCAAAACACCAAATAAAACACTAAACCAATCACCACTAAAAATAGTTACCAAAAAACTACCGACAATAACGCCTGCAATCATAAACGGTGACCACAATTTTAATAATGGCCAATCGACGTTACCTTTTTGGTGATGAGCTCGAATGGATGACAAGGATGTGGGAATTATGCACGCGAGGGAAGTGCCCGTGGCTATAGCCATGGCACTGGCCGAATCGACACCCAACCCCTGAAACACAAAAAACAAAACAGGCACGATAACAATGCCACCACCCACACCTAAAAGCCCGGCCAATAACCCTGCAAAAATGCCTGTTAAAACTAAAGCAACAACTACAGGGGCTAATTCGGTTAATTCAGGCACTTAAAACTCCCTAAAATTTGGTTCGCAGGCGAAAATTTCAGTTAATGCAATTTACTTAATGTTGGAAAAAAGCGCTGCGCCATCACTACGAGGATCAGTAGCTACCTGTAGATCGTTGTTGGGAGACAAAATAATACCACCGGCGTGCCCCATCATTTCGCTACCACTGGTTACGCTCACAGTTTCGTGCCCCAATTTTTGAAGTGTATTTCCGATACGATCGAACAAATCATGCTCCAGTTTTAAATTATTACTGGACTCGCCCCAGGTGCGCCCCAACAACCAACGATCTTGGGCAATGGCGTCTGGCAGGGGAATTTTCTCGTAAATATGACGTGTAAATAGTGCAGCTTGAGTTTGCGGTTGGCCTTCGCCGCCCATCGTGCCATAACTAAATCGTCGACCATCGTCCAATAAGGCCAACGCAGGGTTTAGCGTGTGCAACGGTTTTAAACCCGGCGCTAAATGGTTGTGGTGATTCGCATCCAAGTTAAAACTAATGCCCCGATTATTCCAAACCAGTCCTGTTCCCGGTAAAACCAAACCGCTCCCAAACTCCCAATAAACACTTTGGATAAACGATACCAAGGTGCCGTCTTTATCGAGCGCCCCCATCCATACCGTATCACCGGGCTCGGCGGGCTTCGGCCAGGGGGCCGCCCGATTGCCAGAAACCGCACTGGCCATGGAAGTGAGTTTGTCTTCCGTTAAATAATCTTGCGCAGATTTTTGCATTCGAGCAGGATCGGCAATGGCTTGATCACGAAGAATAAACGCTTGTTTGGTACATTCCACTAAATGATGCACGCGCTCTGCCTCGCTCCAAGACGACTGATAGACTCGATCATAGAGCGCCAATATAATTAACGAGGCCAGCCCTTGTGTGGGCGCAACCATGTTAAAAAGTTGTCCCTTACTAGTTTTAGTAGTGAGCGGTGTCACGAGTTGCGCGTTATATTCGGATAAATCCTCGCGCGTAATTGGACTGTTATTCGCCGCTAAACCATCGGATAAAACCCTACTAATATCACCTCGATAAAAATCGTCGAGTTCTATATCAGAGCAATACAAGTGTTCAATTAAATTAGCCAGCGGCTTATTGGCTAGAGTTTTACCCGCCGTCAAAGGTTGGCCATTATCCAAATAGATACCGGCAAACCCTTCGATAGTTTTTAAGTCTCCGAAGGTTTTTTGCGAGGCAGACTGCAAACTCTCGGTTACCGTAATACCATCGTTTGCTAAATGTTGCGCAGGCTCCAATAACCGGCGCAACGGCAGGCTTGCCTTTTTACCCTGCCATTGTCTGGCCAACTGCCAGCCCGCAATAGTGCCCGCTAAGGTAATGGCCGCACCGCCGCCACGATTGGGAATGCCTGTTTGCGAATAAAAATCCAGCGTGGCTTTTGAGCCGGCGTAGCCACAGGCATCGATACCAACAGGTTTTTCGCCGGGTTTTTGAATTAACCAAAAACCATCGCCCCCCAGGCTATTCATATGCGGGTAAACCACAGCAATCGTTGCGGCCGCGGCGATCATAGCGTCTACTGCACTACCGCCTTCTTTTAAGATTTCCATTCCCACTTCAGCAGCTTTAAAATGCGGTGCGGTAAATGCAACTTTCGCCATGTTTATAGGCCCTCGTTTAACAACTGATCTTGTAATACGGTTGATAATTCTTGTGCGGCATTGAGCAACGACCAATCACAATCTTTATTCGCTAAAAAAGACAATCCCCAGGGCGATTGCTGATTGGACAACAGCGGTAAACTTAATTGTGGAGCGCCCAACAAACCCGCCGGTGCGGTAAGCCCCATCA
Source organism: uncultured Cellvibrionaceae bacterium (assembly GCA_964342265.1). Taxonomy (GTDB): domain Bacteria; phylum Pseudomonadota; class Gammaproteobacteria; order Pseudomonadales; family Cellvibrionaceae; genus Halioxenophilus. The sequence continues at coordinate 8,431 of CAYFFE010000124.1, forward strand.
ATAAATTACGATAGTCGGCTAATTGCTCTGGGGCGCTGGATAACAACGGCGCGGCACCGGGTGTTGTGGGCAGTATTGCCAAGGTTGTGCTGGTAGGCAAAAAGTGCGCGCGCCACTCATCGATAAATTCTTTGGCTCTTTGCTCTGCTTGCCTTTCTTGCTCGGCAGCTAAGCTCGCACACCAATCGAATCGACTTTTTATATCGTTGGAGAACTGCGGAGTATGATTGGTAATCCATTGGCCATGGGTTTGCCAAATTTCACGCCCTTGCAAGATACGAAAAATTTCGCTGGCTTCGCTCAGAAACTCGCTACTCACAGGCAGTACATTAACCGCATCAAACCGTGTTGCCAAAATTACTGCTAGAGATTCAGCCATGTGCTGCCATTCGGTCATGCCCTGTGGCAACAACAAATACACTTGAGTAAATTGTTTGCGGTAGGATTTGGGCAAAATAACCCTGGCCGTTTTAAGGAGAGTTTCTGTATCTCGGGTAAGCCAGCCCACTGTATCGAAGCGTGGCGCTAATGGGATACAGCCTTCTAAAGAAATAACTCCATGACTGGGGCGAAAACCCACAATTCCGTTGTAACTGGCCGGCACTCGAATAGAGCCGCCGGTGTCGGTACCAAGCCCTAAATCAATACTGCCATTGGCAACGGCCACGGCCGAGCCACTGCTGGATCCGCCAGGTAAACGATTGTTGGCTTTAGCATTAATTGGGGTTCCATAATGAACATTAACCCCATTTAAGCTGTACGCCAGCTCATCCGTTAAAGTTTTTCCGATTAATTCGGCCCCGGCCTGGAGTAAATGTTTAACCACACGGGCGGTATTATTCGGCACCTCGTGGCTGGCCAGCCAACTGGGATTTCCTGCCGAGGTAGGCAGGCCCCGAATATGAAACAAATCTTTAACGCCCAACCGAACACCCGCTAAAACCGTTTCTCCGTTACCCTCTACCCCCAATTCCGCCTGCAACGTTTGGCGTTCTTCATCGCTGCAATGGTAGAGAAATTCTGGACGGGTAGATTCCATTATGCTAAAAGTTCTCTGCCATCAATTGATCGATTTTATTCAGCCACTGAGTTTGCTCTGCTTGCGGTAAAAAACTGGCGGTAAAACTGTTTTTAATTAACTGCACCAGTTGCTCTTTGTTGGGTTTCAGTGATTCGATAACAGCGAGATAATTTTGATTTAAATAGCCACCAAAATACGCGGGATCGTCAGAATTGATCATTACATTCAGCCCTTCATCCAACAAAGTCAGCAGCGGATGTTCTTTAAGATTATCGTAAACACATAAGCTGATATTGGATAAAGGGCAAACGGTTAACGCGATACCGGTATTTTTAACGCGCTCCCTTAACTCGGCACTCTCGGTAATGCGTACACCGTGGTCAATGCGATCGATGTTTAATAAATCCAGAGCCTGCTCGATATATTCTGCTGG
>CAYFFE010000125.1:0-9573 GCA_964342265.1 uncultured Cellvibrionaceae bacterium
AGAGTCGTAGACTCGAGTATTAACTCAGGGATGAGTTAATCAGAGTTTCCTATAGGTCTTGCAAGGGAAAAACAAAAAAGCCGCTGTTATTGCAAAACAACAGCGGCTTTTTACGGGCTAAAAAATTATACGCAGTTTTAATCAAACAACTCGGTAAACTTTTCGCCAATGTTATCGATTGTTGCGCTGACCACAGGCTCAAGATAACCGTGCGCTTTATCCATTAACTGTTCGCCCACATCGCTGGCCAGTTTTTTACCCAAACCTTTTAGCATACTGCGCAGTACACCGTTCAGCGAAGTATCGGGGGCGCCGGCTTTAACTAGGGCCTTGCGGACTTTTTTACAGTCGCTTTCCGATAAATAGGATTCAATTAACGCCGCCATGGCAGCCAAGCTTAATTTGATCATACTGGGCGAAAAGGACCCATCCGAGGCATACCCCAAACGCTGAACGCGAGCACGCAAATGATCAGCCACCAGCGGATTTTCTACTTCCAAAAGATAAAGATCCCCGTTTTTCTGAATCATGGGCGACTGCAGCAGCGCTTTAACTTTCGCGTCTAATTCAGCCGGACTGGATTTTCGCAATCCGCTTTCGTAAATTAACTTGCGCGCTTTAGTGCGGGTTATTTTTAAACTGGACACCAACTCGTACACTTCCGGCTCTTCGCTCACCGCGCCCAAACGCTGCAGCAGCGTTAACACCAGCAATTCCACTTCGCCTTTCGGTAATGCACCAAACGCTGGGTTTAGATAAAGCGTGAGAAATTCGCTAAGCACCTGCTTACAGTGGTTGCCATTGGTTCGATTGATGATGTCTTCAATATCCATGAATTAAGCCTGTCGTGGAGTTTTGTGGGCACTTTCACTACAGGCCCTAACGATTAATCACATTTAAAATAATAGAAAGTACTACACTGATGATAATCATGGAAACAATGGGAAAGTAAAAACCGCCTCGCTCCCCTTCAATGCGAATATCACCCGGTAGGCGACCAAACCAAGACAGTGCATTGGGGAAAAAGTACCAAACAATCCCCACCACCAATAATACTGCGCCAACCACAATCAATAGCTTTGCCATAGGTCCCCCGATTTCCGGTGAGTGGCATAATGATGTCGTCGTGGGGGGTATGAGTCAAGCTAGAAACAGCATCGGCCCAGTGCAAAATATACAGCCTCGTAATAAAGTGGGTGATGCACATTATTTTTTGGGGTTAAAAATTACAGCAAAACCCCAAGCTTTCTAGCAGAAATTAACGCTAGCAAAATTTAACAATTTCCTGCTCTAGGTCGTCGTAGTCAAATTCGTTAAAGAGCGTTGCAATGCCCTCGGCAAAACCGGCGTATTCAGTGTTGTGGCAAACGCGAACTAAACTGGCGATTAAATTTTCACACTCTACATAATCCACATTCAAAACGCCTTCAATGGCCTTTAATATTTCGCAAACTTGTTCGCGACTAACGTTAGCGGCAGCAACAGGAGCTGGAGAAGGTTCTTCGACAGTTTTTTCGCCATGGTTTAACACTGCCTCTAACACCTGGGGTAAATTGCCAATAGCCTGCTTAAATTCCTCAATGGCGCTAGGCACTTGATCGTATCGTTCCTCTTTTACCAACGACTCCACCCGAGCTGCTGCTGCCGAGATTGTCTCGGCTCCTACATTGGCACCCGAGCCTTTTAATTGATGGGCCAAACTGGCAATTTGATCGTAATTTTCGGCCTGTAAGAACTCTGTAAATTGCTGATTGGCACCGCTGCAAAGCTCACAGTATTTTTCAAAAATCTTTTTGTAAATAACCAGTTTTCCATTTAACCGCTTTAACGCTCCGCTAAAATCAAATCCGGGATACTCGGGCAGTTGGTGCGCATCGTGACTCGCTTGCTGAATGGAACTAGACATAACGGGGGTCGCCTCGTCGGTGAAAAATTGTCCGAGCAATTGCTCAATTTTGGCGGGATCCAATGGCTTGGTAATGTGGTCGTTCATGCCGGCGGCCAAACTTTTGAGCCGGTCTTCTCGCGAGGCATGGGCCGTCATAGCGACAATGGGCAACGCCTCGGGCGATCGGCCTAGCGCTCGTATCTCTTTAGTGGCCGTAATGCCGTCTTTTACTGGCATTTGCACATCCATAAAAATTAAATCGAAGTGCTGAGTTTCGAGATATTCTATGGCCTCCTGACCGTCTTTGGCGGCAACCACATTGACACCAAACTCACTTAATATATTTTCGGCAACCTGTAAATTAACCACATTATCATCCACAACCAGTATGTGTTTGCTATTAAACTGGCGTATTGCCGAGGATTCCGGCAGTGATACGGTATTTAAAAATTCCGGATGATAGATTGCGTCGAACACTTCCACACTGCGCAACGGTTTAAGCAACTCCAGTTCGGACTCTATGGTTTTGTCTCCCAACTGATCGTAATGCAAGAGTTTAATTAATCGAAAGGGCGAATCTTGCAAAAGCTGTTGGTGTGTTGGGTTTAATTCATGGCCAAGCAGTTCTGTATCGAGAAATACTAATTGAATATCGTTTTTACGAGTATTAATAAATTCATCCAGTGTATTAAATACTGTGTAATGAACAGTATTTTGAAAATCAAACAAACCGGTGAATACCGATTGCACACACATTGATTGCGTAATCACAGCAACATTTATGGATTGAGCACGCTGCAGTTGCAGCTCGATATCGCTGTTATGATCCAAAACATTTAAGCGCACATCAAAAGAAAATTCAGCGCCTTCGCCAGGCTTGCTTTTTAAGCGAATTTCCGAGCCCATAGCTTTTACAATGGCATTGCAAATGGATAAACCTAAACCGGTGCCGCCAAATTTTCGCGTTACCGAATTATCGGCCTGGCTAAACGCGCTGAATATTCGACTCGCTTGCTCTTGTGCAATACCCACGCCCGTGTCTTTTACCGTTATGAGTACTCGTTCATCACCGAGGTATTCCACCCACAATTGCACACTGCCGTTGTCGGTAAATTTGATAGCATTGGATAAAAAATTGCCGACGACCTGCTGGATGCGAAAGCCGTCTGCTTTAAATAACCTCGGCAAACCGGGATCGATGAGGGTAACCAATTCCACCCGCTTGGAACGAGCACTGACGGCAAAACTGTGGGCGATGGATTCCAAACATTCTCGCAAATCCACTTGAATGAGTTCCAACTCCACGCCCACCGATTCGATTTTGGAAAACTCCAAAATATCGTTGATTACCGTCATTAACAATTTACTGGAATCCAATGCGGTTTTAATTAACGCGGCTCGTTGCGTCTCGTTTTGGCAGTTGCGCAATGAATACAGCATACCAATTACGCCGTTTAACGGTGTGCGCAACTCATGGCTCATATTGGCGACAAATTCGCTTTTGGCTTCGGCGTTGGCTAGCGCTTGATCGCGAGCCAGTTTTAAATCTTTAGTGCGCTGTTTAACTTCGTTTTCTAAATTGCGCGTTAATGTTAACAAGCGCTCGTTAGTCTCGTGCAATTCACGACTTTTATTTTGCAGCATTTGTTCTGCGTGCAGACGGGCGCGTTTTTCCTGTTGATACTGTTTTTCTAGCTGCTCTTGCGTCTTAGTCATAATAGAAAAAGTACGGTTATTAAATTGGCAATGGAATGGTCTGGCGCTTAGCCACACACCAAAATTACTTGAGCGACAAATAACGATAGGTTGATGTTGAGTATAGAAGAGATTAACTGAGAGTCATGACTGCAACATCGGCGGCGGCTAAGCGCTCAATAAGCCAACTTGTCGAGACCAACAGCGCAGTTGTCATAAAGCCACCTGTATAGCGTCGCGCTAAGCGTGGTAACATCTGCCACCAAAATTAAGGGCACTCGCTCCAAGTTCTGGCCATTTGAAGGGATAACTGTATGTTTTCTGGGCAAATCAACAAAGATGCAATCACTCACCCCATCGACAAACTGCTGATCGCCAATCGCGGCGAAATTGCCATACGCATAGCCCGAACCGCCGCCGAACTGAATATTCCTACCGTGGCAATTTATGCCCAAGACGACGCCGACAACCTGCACGTTAAGCGCTGCGACGAAAGCATTGCTCTGCCAGGAGCGGGCGCTCGCGCCTATTTGGATATAGAAGCCGTTATTAACGCCGCCAAACAAGCGGGAGCTACCGCTGTGCATCCCGGTTACGGTTTTTTATCGGAAAACGCCGAATTCGCCCAGCGAGTTAGCGACGCCGGCCTTATTTTTGTAGGCCCCACCGCCGAAACCCTGGCGCTTTTGGGCGATAAAATTACCGCCAAAACCCGCGCTCAGGAGCTGGATGTGCCCACCTTACCAGGCACCAGCGAAGACACCGATTTAGACGCCGCCCAGGCGTTTTTTGCCGAGCTACCCGAAGGCGCAAGCATGGTAATTAAAGCCGTGGCCGGCGGCGGTGGCCGGGGGATGCGGGTGGTGCACAGCGCTGAAGATGTGGCCGATGCCTGGGCGCGGTGCCGCTCGGAAGCCGAAGCCGCCTTTGGCTTGGCCGATGTGTACGTGGAGCGATTTTTACCGTCGGCGCGTCATATCGAAGTGCAAATTTTGGGCGACGGTCGCGGCCAATGCGTGAGTTTTGGCGAACGCGAATGCACCCTGCAACGTCGCCATCAAAAGGTCATCGAAATCGCTCCGAGCCCCACCCTCACTCAGCAAGAGCGCAACCGCATCGAAAATTTTGCCAAAAAACTCGCCGCCAGCGCCGATTACCGCTCACTGGGTACGTTTGAATTTTTAATGGCCGCCGACGACAGCGACGGTGAACGCTTCTTTTTTATTGAGGCCAACCCCCGCATTCAAGTGGAGCACACCATCACCGAAGCCGTGTACGGTGTGGATTTGGTGCGATTGCAATTGGCCATAGCCTCCGGTGCCAGCCTATCGGACTTTTCACATTTTTTGCCCAACGTGCAGGCCAAGGGTTTTGCGATTCAGTGTCGTATAAACATGGAAAGCATGGACGCCCAAGCCCATGCACAACCCACCAGCGGCACTGTTCGCATTTATGAACCGCCCACGGGTGCCGGCATTCGCGTGGATGGATTTGCCTATTCCGGTTATCAAAGCTCCAGCCGTTTTGATGGTCTTTTGGCAAAATTAATTGTGCACAGCGACAGCGACGACTTTGCCGTCGTTGCCAAAAAAGCCATTCGTGCACTCAAAGAATTTCGCATCGTCGGTATCGAAACCAATCTCCCCTGGTTGCGCGCCCTATTGAGCCTGGAGGCTGTGCAAGCAAATCAGGTAACTACGCGGTTTATCGAACAACACGCCGAACAACTGGCCGCCACAGCCACCGAATTTACATCCATCGAGGCCTCAGAGAATAGCGAGCAAGCTCCGCCACCGGCCACTCAAACCGCAGCAGATATCGCCATTCCCGAGGGCGCTGCCGCGCTCACTGCTCCAATGCAGGCCACCGTGGTCGCGTTAGAAATTAGCGAAGGCGACGATGTAATCAAAGGCCAACCACTGGTTATTCTCGAAGCCATGAAAATGGAACATGTGTTAACCGCCGAGCACAGCGGCAAAGTGCAAACCCTGCTGGTGGAACCCGGGCAAACGCTAAAACAAGCTCAAATTATTTTATTAATTCAAACCAGCGACGGCGCTCACGATACGCAAATTCAAGAAACTGCCATCGATTTAGAGCACATCCGCGATGACTTACAAGAGTTTTTCGATCGTCGCGCCGCCAGCCTGGACGAAAGCCGACCCGAGGCCGTTGCCAAGCGCCACGCCCGCGGCCATCAAACCGCGCGCGAAAACCTCGCCCAAATTTGCGATTCCGGTACCTTTGTTGAGTACGGACAACTGGCGCTGGCCGCACAATCGCGGCGCACACTGGAAGATTTAATTCGCAACACCAGCGGCGACGGCATTTTAACTGGGCTGGGTTCGGTTAATGGCGATACCTTTTCCGAAGACAAAGCCCGCTGCGCCTTTGCCATTGGCGATTACATGGTACTGGCCGGCACCCAGGGCGCACGCCATCACCGCAAGCTCGACCGTTTATTTTCGCTCGCCGATGACTGGAACATTCCCGTGGTGTTGTTTGCCGAAGGCGGCGGAGGCCGGCCCGGCGACAGCGATAATCTCACGGTGTCCGGCGTTTCCTGCGAGACCTTTACCCGCTTTGCCAATTTGAGCGGTAAGGTGCCCCTGGTGGGCGTGGTGTCCGGTCGATGCTTCGCCGGCAATGCCGCCTTTTTAGGCTGTTGCGATGTCATCATCGCCGATGAAAGCAGTAACATCGGCATGGCCGGCCCGCCATGATCGCCGGCGGTGGTTTGGGCAACTACCCGCCAGAAGCCATCGGCCCCATTGATATTCAAAGTCAAAACGGCGTGGTGGATATTCGGGTAAAAGACGAAGCCGAAGCCTGTCGCGTGGCCAAACAATATTTGTCGTACTTCCAAGGGCCAATAAAAAATTGGCAGGCCCCCGATCAGCGCAAACTGCGCCACGTTATCCCCGAAAATCGCCTGCGCGTTTACGAAATTCGCGATGTTATCGAAACCATGGCCGACGAAGATTCTGTACTGGAATTGCGCAAAGAATTTGGCGTTGGTGCCGTAACAGCGTTTATTCGAATCGAAGGCAAACCCTTTGGCGTAATTGCCAATAACCCCAAACATTTGGGCGGTGCTATTGATGCCGACGCCGCCGATAAACTCGCGCACTTTATTCAATTGTGCGATGCCTTCGATATTCCGCTGATTTCTCTGTGCGACTGCCCCGGATTTATGGTCGGCCCAGAAGCCGAAAAAACCGCGCTGGTGCGCCATGTTTCGCGGGTGTATGTAACCGCACGCTCGGTTACCGTGCCGATTTTTGGTGTGGTGTTGCGCAAATGTTATGGCTTGGGTGCTATGGCCATGCTCGGCGGCGGCACTCACGATGGCTTTTTTAGTGTCTCCTGGCCCACCGGCGAATTCGGCGGCATGGGTTTAGAAGGCGCCGTTACACTCGGCTATCGCAAAGAGTTGGAAGCCATTGAAGATCCCGACGAACAGAAAAAATTATTCGATAAATTATTGGCCGATATGTACGAACAAGGCAAAGCGCTTTCCATCGCCGCCAGCTTGGAAATCGACGCCGTGATCGACCCACTGGAAACCCGCGCAACCATATTGGCAGGCCTGCGATCAGTTAAATTACGCGAGCCACTATCGGGCCGTAAAAGACCGTTTGTTGATGCTTGGTAATAAATTTAAAAGCTGTGGTATATTAGCTAATTCCAATAATTATAAGGTAGTAACATGTTTATTAAGTTCTTAAAGTCAGCTTCTTTAGCTATTACCGTTGCCGGTTTGTCAGCATGTCAAACATTTGAACAACCAGAAATTGTCTCCAACTCTGAATTTGAAGGTGACAGTGTTGAATTAACATTGACCTCACCGAACTTTTCTGCGTTACATGCGCCGCCTCTACTAACTGGCTTTGGTTATGTAAAAACGTTTGTTAAATCCGAGTTTTGTGAAGATACCGAAAAAGCTCCTTTAGTTAGCAAAACATACATAACCAGAGGTAACAAAACTCGTCAAACCAAATTACCCGTTGGAGATAGTGTGGTTATTGTTGGATTCAACACCGCGGGAGGTGCTAGCTCCATTAGAGGTTTTGGAGTTTACAATTTCACTGTAGATGCTGATAAGTCTTATAAGATTACTCTAAGAGAATCGAGACCACTGGTGCACACTTACTACACACATATTGAGAGTCTTGAGGATAATGGCGAACCTGAAAACATTGCAATTATTGAAGGAGTAAAAAACATTTGCCCTTCCGAAAAAGACTCGGGTTAGTTTTATCAAAAAATAGAATTGGAGTTTTATTGATTCCAATTCTATTTAAATAAACCGTCGACGCTTAAAACTTACCGATCGTTTAAAATCTTCCATGCCATCAACTTTGCGAATGTCTGCCCAGGTGCCCTTGTAATAAGGCACCTGATTTTCGTCGACTTGGTTGGTGGTTAAATCCCCGGCTACCCCAAACGGATAGGCAAACAGCATAAAGGTTTGACTGGGTTTGATATCCGATTCCAAATACGCCATGGCAAATACCGAACCGTAATCGTTGTTAATCACTACAATATCGCCACTGGTAATATTTTTTTGCCGGGCGTCGTCGGGGTTTAATTCGATAAAGGCCATGGGGTAGCGTTTACGACGGAATTCAATGTAGCGATCGTGGTAGGCGGTTTGCCAAATTTCATTGACTCGGCCATTGTTAATCCAAAACGGGTATTTGGCTTTTTGCTCGGCAACTTTGGGTAGTAATCCCTGCCAAGGTGAGGCTTTAAAAATAGCTCGACCGTCCTCGGTATCGAATTTACCGTCTTGGTAGAGCATTTCGGTTCCAATTAACTGGCCGTTTTTGTAGTCTTTAACGGGCAATTGCACACCACTATTACCGGCTTTTTGTAAACGCTGGTAAGTTACCCAATGGCCGGTACTGCCACCTTGACTATCAATGTCCTGGGGATTTCTAAAGCCGTCATTAAAGGCATCTTCTTCCGTTTGCCAATTAAAACCGGCAAACCGCTCGGCCATAATTTTATTACCCTCGGCCAAATACAATTGCCCAATAGTATTTGCCATGTGCGCGGCGATCAAACAATCTGGTTTGGCCGAACCCGGTGCGTCCATAAATTTTTCCGACAAGCGAATTCGCCGCTCGCCGTTCATTGAGGTTAAATTGCGCTCGCCCGGTTGAGACGCCGGTAACACCAAATGACTGACCTCGGCAAATTTTGTTGGGTATAAATCGATGCTGGTAAGAAATAACCCACCGTGTTTATTTACTGCATCAACAATAGTCTCGACCAACGTATTAACATCGGCTCCGCGCACTCGAGCCATGGCCTCACGCACAATATTAGCCCGTTGAATGACCGTTTTGCGGTACTGCTCGGCGTTGCAAGTGGTTTGGAACGCGTTGCAGGCCCAAACTGTAAGCATTTTACCCTGACCCTGCAGAATTTCTTGATCGATAAACGGTGCCGGTCTTGGGCCGGGATACGGCGGCCGAGTGTAACCCTCTTGGTGGCCACCCATTCGCACAACACCCGTGCCGCGCCGCCCCACATTGTGAGTGGCGAGTACCAAATTTATTAACGAGGCTTGAATGTGATAATTGTCGTTGCCCCAGATAATGCCTTTTTCATAGGCGTGCATGGCTCTGGGCCGCCTACCTTCCGGGGAGGGTTGATAGGCCCAACGGGCGGCGGATTTAAGTTTTTCGATACTCACACCGGTAATGCGTTGGGTTTCTTCTAAGCTCAGGGCATTAGCTTGTAAGGCACTGGTAAAATCGCGCGTGTGTTGCTCGATAAAGGCTTGATCGTGCCAGCCCTGCTCTACCACGTAGCTCAATAATCCGTTAAATAACGCGATGTCGGTTCCGGGTTCGATATCCAGATGCAGAACTCGATCTTTGCCGGCAACCTGCTCGGCCACTGCAATCGACGGCGTGCGACGCGGCTCGACAAAAATTATTCGCGTAGGTAAAACGGAACTTTGATTAAACCACTGGCGC
>CAYFFE010000126.1:0-9528 GCA_964342265.1 uncultured Cellvibrionaceae bacterium
TTGGCGGTCATAAAATTGATGCCATGGGGGCGGGCGGCGGTGGCCAATAGATGCTTATCCGAGGCGAACGCCAACAACTGCTGATGCACTTTTAAGTCGTCGGGCAGCGCGCCATCGGCTTTCATCCACACGGCATTGCGCGGCTCGGCCTTCAAATCTTTTTGGCTCCAAATCGGCGAGACCTGGCGATATTCGATGGGCGCTTCGATCAGTTTTTCCACTCGGCGCGGCATGGCCGAAAAAATTTCCCGATCCGATGTAAGCCCCTCGGGCCCTTCCGGTAATTGGGTTTGATGCTGGTGGGAAATACCATCTTCTTGGCCCTGAAACGAGCACTGACAACTGTAAATAGCTTGGCCGTGCTGGCGAGCGGTGACGCGGCGGGTTAAAAAGCTTTTGCCATCGCGAATGTTTTCCACGTCGTAAATGACCGCACGAGCCGGGTCGCCGGGCAACATAAAGTAGGCGTGAAAGGAGTGAATGTACACATCCACAGGCACGGTATATTGCGCCGCACTGATCGACTGCGACATTAATTCGCCGCCAAACAAGCGCTTGGTAGGCGTCCAGGTACATCGACCGCTAAAAAGATTGTCATCCAGCTGCTCTAACCTGTTGCCTTCCAGCAAGCCCTCTAGGGGTGAATTCATGTCTACCTCTCTTAATCGACTCGGTGGCGAACCAAACCTGTTATTGCACCCAATTTGCTGGGTTTATCCTTAAACCCTAGCGCAAAAAAATGCACAAAACGCTAATATAACGTTCAGAAACCTCTGATTAACCCCTCTGATTAACTCACTGAGGAGTTAATCAGAGGGGTTAATCAGAGGTTTCTTTAAAGTTACAGCTCATTATGGAGTTAAAGGCAAGTATATGAAAGCTTTGGAATTGTTTATCGAATCCGTTATTTTTAAATGCCGGTGGCTGCTGGCTCCATTTTTTGTGGGCTTAATAATCGCCACTGTGGCCCTGATGGTTAAGTTTTTTAAAGAGTTGCTACACTTGGTGAGTGAATTATTTGTGGTCAGTGGCAGCGAGGTAATTGTCTCGATTCTAACACTGGTGGATACCACGCTCATCGCCGCCTTGTTATTTATCATTATTTTAAGCGGTTACGAAAGTTTTGTTTCAAAAATTGAATTTAACAACCACGAAGACCGACCCGACTGGATGGGCAAGGTGGGTTTTTCCGAACTTAAGCTGAAATTAATCGGTGCCATCGTGGCGATCTCGGCAGTGGAATTACTCAAAGCGTTTATCGAATTGGATGCCTACAGCAACAGCCAAATCGCCTGGAAAGTAGGCATTCACATGACGTTTGTGGTCTCGGGCGTACTGTTTGCACTCACCGATTTTATTACCTCGAAAAAAGGCGGCGGTCACTGATCAACGCGCTTGTCAACAATAACGAAAACAGCGGAGGGCTGTATGGGCTCATTAACGCGTTGTACTTTGTATCGATGTCGAGTTTTTTATAAAGAGTTATTTTTTGCCAAACCAAAGCTCGATGACCGAGCCGCAACAATCGTTGGCTTGTTTACGATTGCGCTACTGAGCGGTTGCACGCAACAACTGCCCAATTACGACTACTACCAAGCGTTGCCGGTGGAAGAAATAACCGCACAATACGCATCACCGAACGGCGAGCAACCCACTGACAATCAGCAAAATAGCACGGCGCTCGAATCGCCTCGCTTAATAGAAATTATCGAGCTTGAGCCACAAAGCGTTCAGCAGACGATACAGCTTAGCGCCAAATTTTCACCAGAAGAGCGGCGCTTGGCACTTTTTTTCGATACTCACTTTCAGTATCAGCAAAAAATAAAAACACTCAGCGAGCCGTTATTTTACGATCGCGCTCGAGTCAACTCGGGTAATTTATTGGTGTTGGATGCAAAAGAAACCAACAAGTCCTGCGATAAAAAATACTGTGAATTCAGTCAATCGTTGTCTGTACCACTCACCGTAGCAACGCTCAGAAACAGCCGCTACTCCGGCTTGGTGGTAGAGGCCATTAACCCAAGCCAACAGTCCATGGTGTATCGCCTGCCCGACACTTTTCTGCGCGCCTTCAATCAGCAGGTGGAACAACTGCTAGAAAACAACAACACCGACTACGAACGCATTACCGACGCTCACGCACGCCCCATGATTACCGGCAATCGCGACCAACTGCACGTGGAAGATATGGCCAAATCCGCAGATTGCTTGCGCACCAGCGTGCGACCACTGCATTTTAACGGTCCTAAGTCGCAATTTTTGATGGAGTGTGACAACAACACCTATCGAACGGTGCAGTGTGAATGGGGAAAATGTGAATTTTTACAGACCGAACGTAAGTAAATACTTTACAGCCACGTTTAGCCTGTAGATCGAAGACTAATCGATAGCTTTGAAAAATATAACTCTGGAAAACTACACCAAAATCTTGGGGACAGATTTCAGCCTGCTTAAATCGCAAACAAATAAAACGTCGCCAATGCTGATTGACTCCATAACTAAAGCTTTCTATACCGCTATTACTCAAGACTTTTACTATGGTTACTATAATTAGAGAATTTGGTCATAAAAACGAGCTTTATCTGGCGAAAGCCAGGTATTATCAAAGCTCCTCAAGCTGTTGGTCATCACCTGATTCGGGCTGCAACGTGCATACGTTTAAGAAAGACGAGAAAAACTTTGACAACTTTAGCGCTGATAAAACGCTATATATAAAAGTTGTTAACGAAAATCGAGAATATTGGTTAGAGAACATAAAGCATTTAAATCGATCTTCTTGCCTTATTTGCCGAGGAATAATTACCCAAGCAGTTCTAGATGAAATATCTGAATTAAGGAACTTAAAAAAGCTACATTTAGAGGTTGTAAGAGCTAAAAAATTAACACCACTTTCAAATTTACGGGATTTAACTCATTTAGACATATGTTTTTCTGGGCTTAAAGACGACTATAGGTTTATTAATGATTTACTTAACTTACAAACTTTATCGCTTGGACTCTCACCCAGCACAAATGATTTAAAGTTTCTAAATCAAATTAATGCTCCAAACGTTACTTGTCTAACACTGGATTCAGGCGCCATGAGCTCGCCGCTAAAAATTGAATCCCTGGAACCCATATCATCACTTAAAAATTTACAAGTCATAGTTTTGGGTAACGTAATTATAAAAGACAAGAATTATAACGCTTTAAACTCTATGAGCGAGCTAAAATATATTTTTACGTCAAGATGAAGTCATCTTTAAAACAGGTAAAATATAATAAACGCATGCGATTGATGCGAGGTTTAATTTTACAGCTATAGGGATTTTCCAACTACAATTTCCAATTTTTTAATCAATGCGCGCAATTGATCATAACTCAAACCCAGATGACTGGCCGCCCTACCTTGATGTTGTTGGCATATTATCAACGCCTCGACAATGCGCTGTCGCTCCCAGTTTTCGCGAGCCTGTTTAAAGTCATAGGGCTCAGTGCCAAATTTAGGGGCTGATTGCTGCCCGATATGAGAGGGCGCTTGTTCTCGGTCAACGTTTTGAAGTTCTGCCTGAGATGAGTCACGCCAGGGAATGACAAACGGATCAATAACCAATTCTTGCAGAGGCTTATCTCCCTGTCCTGCGCGAAACAGCGAGCGCTCCACGGCATTTTTGAGTTCACGCACATTGCCCGGCCAGTGATAACTCTGCAGAGCCTGCAGGGCGGAGCCAGAAAAACCGGGGAAGAATTCCCAACCCAGAGTTTTGGCGAACCCCACCGCAAAGTGTTCGGCAAGCTCCAGTACATCTTCGCCGCGTTGGCGCAACGGCGGCACATGGATCACGTCAAACGCCAGTCGATCAAGCAGATCGTGGCGGAATTCACCCCGATGGGCCAAGTCGATAAGATCGCTGTGTGTGGCGGCGAGTATTCGGCCTTGGGTCTCCAGGGTTTTCTGTCCGCCCAAGCGCTCAAATTCGCCGTACTCTAAAACCCGCAACAGTTTTTCCTGCACTCGCAGCGACAGCGTGGCGATTTCGTCTAAAAACAGCGTGCCTTGACCTACTCGCTCAAAATAACCCGGTTGACTGCGTGTTGCGCCGGTAAAAGCGCCGGCCTCGTGGCCGAACAACGTGGATTCCACCAATGTTTCGGTGAGTGCGGCGCAATTGAGCTTGATAAAGGGCTCGCCCCAGCGGCTGGATAAAAAATGCATACGGTGGGCGACCAATTCCTTGCCCGAGCCACGCTCGCCCAAGATAAGCACCGAGCGATCTAAATCGGCAAGCAGAGAAGCCCGATCCAGAGCCGCCAAATAATAGAGGCTGGAACCGATTGCCGTGTTGTTGGGTTTGCTGGATGTGGTCATATTCGCCAAATAATAAGCCATAAAGTTGGTTAATTAAACCAACTCAGCCAAGTAAAAATCCTGTAAAAACCAACAAAGCTAATAAAAACAATAGCTTATATATTTTGGCACAAACTCTGTTTTACATAAGCAACCAACACCAAACATAGGCACAGGCCGATTCAATTGCCGCCTGTGCCGCAATAACCTCAGCAGGAGCAACTCATGGGTATTTTTTCCCGATTCAGCGATATCGTTCAAGCCAACCTCAACGCCATGCTCGACCGTGCGGAAGACCCCGAAAAAATGATCCGCATGATGATCACAGAAATGGAAGAAACCTTAATTGAGGTGCGTACCGCCAGCGCGCGCATTATTGCCGATCGCAAAACGGCTGCCCGTCATCTACAGCGCGTGCAAACCGAAGCCGATGAGTGGGAGCGTCGAGCCAAGTTGGCGCTGAGCAAAAACCGCGAAGATTTGGCCCGCGCCGCGCTGGCCGAGAAACAAGCCATTGCAGACGAAACCATCAGCATTGAATCTGAGTTAACGCAACTGGATGAGCACTTAAACAAGCTCGATCAGGAAATTGGCCAGCTGCAAACCAAATTGAATGACGCCAAGGCTAAAGAAAAAGCCCTTAAGATGCGCCATCAAGCCACCACCGCGCGCATGAAAACCAAACGCCAAAGTGAGCGTGCTAAAGTGGAAGACGCTTTCGCCAAGTTTGAACACTTCGAGCAAAAAATGGATCACTTTGAAGGCGAGTTAGACGCAATGGATTTGGGGCAAGAGACCCAAAAGGATCTCAAGCAACAATTCGTCGATCTGGAAAACGACGACAAGATTGCCGAGCAATTAGAGCAACTCAAAAAAGACGTACAAGCTAAACAGACTTCTTCGAATTCGGAGTCTAACGTTTAAAATTATTTTTCAGTACTTCAAAACCAAGGAACAGAGGAATGTCATTAACCGTCGCAATCGTTGTGCCGATGATTCTCTTTCTGGTGTTTATCGCCCCGCTTTGGCTAATACTCCATTATCGCAGCCAAAAACAAGCGCGCACCGGCTTGAGCGAGCACGAACGACAACAATTGGAAGACCTACTCGTTAAGCTCGATAAAATGGCTGAGCGAGTGGCCACCTTAGAAGAAATTCTGGACGAAAAACACAGTGGCTGGCAACGCCCTGTAGAACCGCGAGAGGTGAAGGAATGAGCAGCTGCTGCAATAAAAAGGGCTTTAAAGCCAATTTAATTACCTTAAATCGCCGCAAAAAAGCCGGCTACGGGCGCAACCTGTACCGCAACACACGAGACGGTTGGCTCGGCGGCGTTTGTGCGGGCTTGGCCGACCATTTGTGCATGGACCACTGGATTATGCGATTAATCTTTGTGGCTTCGCTGATGGTCCTCGGACCGCTGACGTTTTGGGCCTATATTGCATTACTGATTTTAATCGGCAAAAAACCCAAACACAGTCACGCCGAGCGGGAATACGACGAAGATCGCCAAGCGTTTCGCGAAAAAAACATTTTTAAAAGCGCGCGCCCGGCGCCGGAGCGATTGCGCTTGGCTCGAGAAAAAATGGATGCCACACTAAAACGCATCGAAAAAATGGAACACTACGTCACGTCTTCTCGTTACGATCTCGATCGCGAATTTAATAAGATGGAAAAAGGCCAGTAAATTGGGCAACGCAAAATATCGGTGCTCCCCCTACAAAGCAATTCTCTTGGTGTTAATAATTTAGCGTTCGCAAAAAATCCAAAAAAAAAGCAGTAGCGGGATTGCCGCTACTGCCAAAGTCACGACTTATGACAACTGGATCAATGGCGTTAGCCTGACTTACTCATGAAGGCTTATTGATTGCTAAGCGGCACCAACTGAAAGCTCTCTTTAGGTACCACAGGCAACACAATACTCGAAGGACTCCAGTAGCTGTTGTATACGGTGAGCAGCGTGGGCAACAGTTGCAACAAACCCTCTGGCCCCAAAATGGTTCCCTGCGGTAAATTGCTTGGCCCTACGGCAACCCGTAACTTGTGGCCCTTTTTAATCACGGCGCTGGTGGGTTGTATTTCCACCGGCACTTTCATTTTCATGGATGGATAAACCGGCTGTTCAGCGCCTTGAGTGTATGGGTGCCAAGGTTGTATAGACTCGCCATCCAGCGTTCGGCTGCGACTTTCATCCACGGCACGATGTTTAAAGTTTATTAGGCCGTTCGTCAAAGGCGTTACTGTGCCGTCCGGCGCAACGTCATCAACTCGCACCGATAGCAAACCTGCAAAATTGGTAGTGGAGGCCCACACGTCCGCCTGAATGGGGCCGTTGATTGCAAGATCCTCGTCTAACTCGGGAGTTTGATAAATAACATTGAAGAAGGCTTCTGTTAGCGAGTTATCTTCGAAACATTCCAGGGGAATAAACCCTAAAATACCCAGCGACCACTGCACGCTGCTCACCGAACACAAACCGCCAGCAGGGTACGCGTAGACGGTGCGTGGTAACCCAAAAAAGCCGGCTTTATCGTCATCCAATTGGCCATTGGGCTGAAAGTACAAACGCTTAGCGCGAGCCTCGGGCACCGGCCAATCGCTGGTGGTCGCCATTTGATCCAATCCAATCATGTATTGGGTAACTTGCGGAATGGATTCAGTGCCGGAGTCCATGGCTTTTAAATACCGATCGTACCACTGCAACTCGATATGGTTGATCGCCGGTAACCCCAAAGGTCCCTCTGGGTTGGAAGTGGTTAACGCCGCCTGAAAATGCGCACCGGGTAAAATCATTAGCCGACTATCAACGCGATTTTTCAATTGTTCGTACAGCATAATTTCGCCGCGCTGAAAAATATCGTGAACCGAACCGATAATAAACGTCGGCGCTTGAATTTTTTCTACATTGGCAATCGGAGAGCGGGTTTGCCAAAAATCGCCATCATTAAGCAACTCAGGATCGCCTAGCAACGAACGGGTAAAAATGGGAACCTGAAATTCTAAAAAGGCATTGGCTAAGTGATCGGTAACAATGGGCAACGCAGTTTCAGGATCGAATATTAAATCCGTATTGGCCACACCCGTTAAAGTGGTTAACGACAACCACAAAGAGAGAAATAACAAATTGCCACTGCCGCCGGTAAATACGGTATCGCGATAACCGTCTGCCATGGGTACTACAGAAAATACCGCTTTAATCGATGGATGAGAAGTTTGCGCTGCAAATAACGCTTGAATGCCTAAATCGGACACGCCCCGCAACGCCAATTTGCCGTTAGTCCAAGATTGCTCTAAAACCCAGTCGATGATTTGTGGATAGTCGCCTTGGGAGGTATCCCAGGCATCCCATACGCCGCCGGAATTTCCAGTCCCGCGACCATCCACAGAAACAGCCGCGTAGCCGCGTTTAATTAAATAGGGATCGGGTGCGCCTAAAAAAATACCCAGAGGTGCGCCCAATAAATTACCCAGAGCCACATTGTAATCACTGATAACTAAAATTGTTGGAAATTGCTCGTTGATGGCTACGCCGTTTTCGTCCGCTGGTAGGGTGATAAACGCAGCCAACTCCACGCCGTCGTCCATGACGATTTTTTCCATGGGTAGGGTTACGGTATTGGGGTATTCGGCCGGCCGATCGTAATCTTGCCACTGGGCAGAACCAGAACTTATCACTTGATTGACACGGCTCTCTATGCTGCGTGTACCAGAGGTAGTCCAACCGGTATCCGCTTGAGCAGAAATATTAAACAGAGCAGTAAACAGTAGTAAACACAAAACCAAGTATAACTTTGGTGTTTGATGGGTAGTCATTAAAAGTTTCCTCATTAAATTTATTATTGGAATCGTTTTGACTTCTTATCGGAGCCTCTAATTAACTCAGATCTTCCTAATTGTTATTTACCAAACAGAAAAATTAAAAAACAAAACGAATACGCTGTTACGGTAGAGCGATGCATTAAAAATTTTTAACCGACGCTTAACCACTTTAAGTTACAAGTTTTAATTGTTAATAGGCGACACACAACAAACGACTGGAAAGTAATCGATTGCCGTTTTAATTGTTATCAAACATCGACTTGGCGGACTGCGTTACTCGGCAAGCTTTTAGAGGCATAAAAATGAGCCCCGATAATTTCTGTAAAAGAAATTCAGAAGTGGGAATTAGACTTTTAATTTTTTTGGCTACTAACCAAAAGGCTTTTAAAAAAGCTTTAGTTTGTCTTTTATAAGGATCTCCTTAAGCATGGATTTCGATATTTATTCTAGGAAACTCTGATTAACTCATAAGTTTCTATAATTATTTTTATCGTTTTTAGTCGTTGATTCGATTTGCGGTGCTGGCGTATACTCGCCCGCACCCAAACATCGACGATTATTGAAATGTTGGAAGTTCGGGTTATTCGGTAGTCACTCTCAACATAGAACGCAATTTTAGTAGCACGTTATATTTCCATAAGGTTAACTAACGACAAATGCAGGTCATATAATGACATCAGCTAAAATATTAGATAAACCTATTTTGGGGGAGGTTATTGGATGCCAAAGGCAATAATGGCCACCGCAGGACAGCGCGATGTGCTCCATCCAATTTACAGCGAATTACTGTTACATCTGGCACAAGATAAAGGCGTAAAACCGCATAAACTGGTATCGCCCAAACTGGCGGACTCCTTAAAGTTTCGTCACAAACCCACAACGTTTTTTCAGTTAATTGAACGGTTTGTTGATATTTGCCCGGATGAGTATCTGGCTATCAATTACGGTCAACAAGCGGATTTATCCGCAGCCGGAACCATCGGTATTGCGGTTATGTCGGCACCTACGGTGGGCGATGCCTTTGAAGTAATGTGCCGGTTTTACCCACTAACCGGAATCTCTTACGATATCTCGCAGCAACAAATCGATAACGACCTGATTATTCAGTTTGATATTCCCGATGATGAAGTACCCCGGCCTGCTCGTAACTTTTTGTTAGAAGCACTGTTTAATAGTTGGGCCACCTGTTACCAAACTTTAAGGGGCCGGCCATTTCCCATTAAATCACTCAGTTTCGATTTTTACACCAAAAGTCCCAAAGCGTATTATCGCGATCAATTTGGTATAGAGGTGCGTTTAAATACTGGACACAATCAAGTGGTGTTGGATAAAAATGTGTTCGAGCAGCGCAATTTAACCACTAACGTGAGTGTTCATTCGCG
>CAYFFE010000127.1:0-9379 GCA_964342265.1 uncultured Cellvibrionaceae bacterium
TATTTGGCCTTTCGAGCAAACTTGTCAAATTTGTCGGTTCTTCCACAGGACCCCGGTAACATCCAGTCACAAGCCATACTACAGGAACTTTGCTTAAAGTCAACTTTTTTGCTGGTAGCAAAAATTGGGTTGGCCTGGGCTCGATTAGAGCTAACTCCTAAGGTATTTAGTGCACAGCAAGTCTGGAAGGCAAATACTTTGTACCAGGCCCTGAATATTCCCATGTCCCCTAAAGCTCCCTGGAATAAAGGTAAACTCATTGAACAGCGCACCCGCTCAAAAAGCAGGAAACCTGGTCAATTCGTACTCGCTTGCAAACAGCCAAAAAAGTCGGAGATCTAGCTCTATTTAATTTGGCTATTGATAGCAACTCGCGTGGTTGTTATCTGGTCAAAGTTCGCGTTCCTGATATTGCTCTAGGGGGAACTATGTATTGTATAGTTTGAAATAGAAACGCTCACCTAATATTTAAGAATGGAAGTGTTTTGCACTAACGGGGCCAGAGTTATTTCTAGCCACGCCGTGATCAAGCAGCCAAAGCCCCATCAACCCGTACAGTTTGAAATAACAAAGCAAAAAAGGGAAGCGGTTACCGAATTGATAAGTCGATCGACCGGAAAATCGAGGACTACTTATTTCCAGGTCTCATTTACCCAAGTAACCATATAACGACTCGCCAATATGCTAGGCTGGTAAAAAATGGGCAGCTATGATTGGACTCAACCCTGCTAATTACGGCACACATCTAATGAGACGAAAGAAAGCTACTCTTATATAAGCATATTGAGAACCCGCGAATTTTTCAGTTACTGCTGAGACACACCAAGCTGGAAAGCACAGTGTGATACCTTGGTGTGGAGGTCGATGAGGCGCTTGAAATATTCGAACAGGTCGAGGGGTAACATTTAGCTGGCAAGGCTTTCAGATTTGACCGACCAGAAACAGGCATCGAAAATCATGCATCGCTTGGCTTGTTATTAGATCTAACTCTATACCTTTCTGAGACATCAATTTTACAAATTGCCACTTGATAACCTAGCAAGTTATTCACGTGATAATAAGTATTTTTCAATCGAACTTTCGAGAAGAAAGGCAGTATTAGCTCTCCAGGCTTTTCGGAAACAATTGCGTAAACAACTTTATAATTTCGAGTGTTTGGCCGTTCATTAACATTATTAATCTTCAACTCATCAGGCAGTTTGTTATTTAGCGCTGAACGAAAATTTGAATCACTGCTGAATAGTTCAGCTGAAACCTCACCCTGAGCAAAAAGATGGCTCAGACTACTTGATGCTGTTCCGCGTTTTACATGAATGAGATCCACCGCATCTTTCACGAGGTCGCAATATTCGATACTGCTTCTTCCACCTCCGTATACAACATTTTTTTTGTCCATTTTGATATAACCGTCGTGAGTTGCGACAAACTCGTTGTATTCACCTTCACCGTTATGATCATACTCTGGTAATTTATAATTATAGATATCGACCTTCGTTATTGCGGAATTTACTTGTTCTACAAAATCACTGTCTACATTAAACCAATTGCCGTTTTGAAGAATATATAAACTATTGTCATCACTTATTTCAGCGTACATACAGTTATATGAACACCATGATCGAATAACATTATAATTATCATCTGTTGATGATATTGCGTGATTTCGGAGGTCATCGACAGTAAAGTTTTTATATTTACTTTTAATAACTTCTATCAGATTCTTCAATCTTAATTCTGGATAGTAACTCGTTTTTTTTCCTTTTTTTTCTAACACATAAAAGGCAGTAGACTCCCAGTCAATTATTTCTGGTTCGGCTAGCCAACAGTTATCAGGTATTGGGTCCGTTTTCAAAATCTCCAATAATTTCAAATCCAGTTTTTCTTGTAGAGTCTCATCCTTTATGCGACGAAAATTATCAACCCATCCAAATGATTTCTGGTAATCAGATTTCTCATAAAACTTATAGGTTTCCTCAAGTATTTTGCTAAAACCACTTAGTCCCCCTTTGACACTTACTGTTAAAGCGTCTCGTCCAGTTACCTGAGCACCGAATAGCTCAACTTTTGAACTTCCCGTTATTGCAGTTAAAAGATCTACGTCAGTGTTTAAAGCCAATTCGAATATATCAACCCCTTTACTGGCTTGTGTTCGAGAATTAAGAGGGGTCCTCTCATGTGATGCTTTGTCTATGCTCCTAAGGTTGTGTTCACCAATACTATTAAGAGCCACTTTTAAACCGTAGTCTCTTTGAATAAAAACCTCTTGTATTAGGTGTCTCCCGAGTCCAAAAGTTACTATGAATTTGGCTTTTTTAAGCTCGATTACTAAAGCAGCCCCTGGGGAACTGCTGTTCCCAATAGTATCCTCATCGACATAGTCAGAAAATAAAGCTGCCCAAGATGGCGGGTGAGGTTGTGCCTTTCTAATGTATACATTAGCTGCTTCAGTGCCATTGAGGTTTATTGCGACTGAAGTAAGGTCATCAAAATCTTTTAAGATCTCTTGGTCAGTCTTTTTCTTATCCTTAACCAAATAAATGGTTAGGCGGTTAGATTTTTCACTTGAGATAAGCATCTCCCTGTAGAAATCTACACATCAATGTAATGTTCGCTGTGGGTCATAACGTGTCTTTCCTCACTACCCAAACTCAAAATTCGATAATAACGACTAAGACCGTCGCCAGCAGGGAGGTATTTACGGCGTGTCTTAGTCGTTATTATCGAATCGCACCGAGCTAAACAGCCAAACCCCTCAAATTTGCCCCTAAACACCAGCAATGACAAACTAACAGCTTTGCACAATCTTTTAAGTACCAATAACAAATCAAAAAATTGGCACTCAGTTCGTTAATAGAATATAGCAGTAGATTCAGTAATTGACCACATGGTCAGTTCGGATATTTTCCACCACCAAACTAACAATAACTCAAAGGCCCAGTTTTGAGCTCCCACCAAACAGCCCCGCCAATCAACGAATTCAACTCAAATGCCCCACAACTCACCCTGCGCGCCATTTGCACCGGCTTTGTATTGGGGGCCTTTTTAGCGCCGTGCAATATCTATAGCGGCTTAAAAATTGGTTGGTCGTTTAATATGTCGGTGGTGGCGATTTTGTTGAGCTACGCGTTTTGGAACCTGCTCGCCCGCTTTAACTGGGCCAAGCGTTGGGGGCCGTTGGAAAACACCCTTAACCAAACCACTGCGTCCTCGGCGGGTTCGATTTTATCGGCGGGCTTGGTGGCACCTATTCCCGCATTGGCACTGCTCACCGGTGAAACACTCACCTACCCACTGTTGGCTATTTGGGTGTTGGTGGTGAGTTTTACCGGGGTAGTCGTTGCTGTGGGTTTGCGCCAGCAAATGTTATTTCGCGATCAGTTGCCGTTTCCCACGGGCTTCGCCGCTGCCGAGACGATAAAAGAAGTGTATGCCCACGGCAAAGAGGGCATAAAACGCGTGTGGGCGCTGTTTTCGGCGTTGGGCGTGGCGGCGAGTTTGCATCTGCTCACCGCTTTTATCGTAAAAATTCCCAATTTACTCTTGCCGTTTAAGGCCAGCATTGCTGGAGTTGGTGGGTTAAAAGTGGCGGGCGCAAAAAACTTAGGGTTTTATTTAGAGCCCTCGCTATTAATGATTGGCTTCGGTGGCATTGTGGGCATGCGCGTGGCGGCGTCTTTAGTGTTGGGGGCGGTTATCGCGTGGGGTATTTTAGCGGTAGAAATTATCAATAACGGCTGGGTAACGGTAGCCGAGTTAAACCCTACGGACTTTTGGTTTGGCACGTTGGTGGAATGGCTAATCTGGCCCGGCGTGGCGTTAATGGTAAGTGCCTCGGTCACGTCTTTTTTGCTGGCCTTAGTAGGCTCGTTAATTAAAAAATTTAAAGCCCAAACCACTGCCGATAACACGCCCAAAATGCCCTCGGTATTACCGCTAAAAACCTATTGGCTATGTTTAGGGGTTGCTTTTTTATTAACCTTATTGGCTCAGGTATTGATATTTAATATTGGGTGGCACTATGCGGCCTTAGCGTTTGTGCTCACGTTTTTACTGGCCATTGTGGCGGCACGGGTATCCGGCGAAACCGGCATTCCGCCCATCGGCGCATTGGGCAAAATGACTCAACTGGTTTTTGGCTTATTAATTCCCAACAGTGTTACCCACAATTTAATGAGCGCCAACGTAACCGGCGGTGCGGCCGGACAATGTTCCGATTTACTGCACGATTTTAAAACCGGCCAATTGGTGGGGGCCAACCCGCGCTTTCAGTTTATCGCCCAGCTATTTGGTATTTTATCCGGCGCACTGGCCGGCAGTGCGGCCTATTTAATTTTAATTCCCGACCCGGCCAGTATGCTCTTAACCGAACAGTGGCCAGCTCCGGCCGTGGCCACCTGGAAAGCCGTGGCAGAACTCTTTCGCGACGGTACTCACAGCTTCGCCACGGGCAGCGCCAGCGCAGCATGGATTGCCGTAGCGGTGGGAATAGTATTCGCGTGTATCGAACGCACAGTACCAGAAACCCAACGCCACTGGGTGCCCAGCGCCGCCAGTATCGGCTTGGCCTTTGTTATACCGGCATCCATTTGCTTGGCCATGTTTATCGGCGCTTTATTACGCTTGGGATTTGAGCAATTTAAACCCGAACAAGGCAAAAAATACGCCCTGATCATCGCCGCCGGACTGGTGGCCGGCGATAGCTTGGCTGGGGTGTTAGTGGCGTTTAGGAGTTTTTTGTTGGGGCAATAAATTAGTTGAGCAATGAATGTACTTTGTTTTGAAATTCCTCTGATGAAATATTAGAGTCTTCGTTGGTGGTAGCCCAATCTATTATTTCGTGTCTTACCTTGTATCCTATTTTTAAACAGTATTCGCTGTCTTTAACCCAAACTTTGGGCGCTCCAAAGGTTGATCCCTGGTACCAGGGGCACTCCTGATACCCTTGCTTTTTCATCCATTTCGCTTGCTGCCAGCTGAATAATACGGCGGTTAGTAAAAAAATAGGAAAATTGATAATAATTGTTTTTATTGTTCGGTGTACATCTTTTGTTCTGGCGGTCTGTTTTAGTCGCTTAATAAAAATATGGATTAGCATGAAAACTGATGGTGCCAGAATCAACATCGGTATAAGTGTTGAGTCCAGCTCGAAAACTATGGGGCTTTTGCTTATATGTTTAAGGCTTATTAGCTCCTCATAAATTCTGTAGAGTAGGCCAAGTGTTAGCGCGCAGAAAAAAGTAATTAATAAGATTAGTGTACTTTTGGGTGTCTGGTCGTCTGGGTTGTTAATGTTTGGTTTCACTACCGGCTTCTGCAAATTATAATTGAGGAATAGTGCGTGGCATTCTACAGAAATTCGCTATTGAGTGGTAAGTGGGTGTGTTGTGAATGTTGCATGGCAATCATCGTTGTATTTAGCTGCTAGTTGATGGGGTTGCAGATTTCTTGGTGTAATATATTAAATTTTATTGGTTGGTAAGTTCTTAGTTAGCGCAGTTTCAAGTAATAATTCGTCAATTTTAGATTTTACTTCCGTTTTCGTTGGGGTCTGTTTTAATTTCTGTCGGTTGTCAATCCAATCTAATAGCTCTATGCGAACTTCCGAGGCCTTTTTAACGCAAAATTCTTTATCTTTAACCCAAACTAATGGTGCGGTATAGGTTGATCGTGTATACCAATTACACTTAGAGTAACCAGCGCCTTGAAGCCAAAAGTTAAGGGAAAAATAGAACAGAATGCAAGAAATAACAAAGATAGGAAAGTTTATAACTATGAATTTAAATGTAGAATTTAATTGCCGCTCGGTAAGCGTACCCATTAGTCTTTTGAAAATACAATAACCGAGCAATACAACAGTAGGAACTGCCGTTACAGCCGGTATTAAAAATTTGTGCGTAGTAAATGCTATTGGATCGTTGGTAATTAATACGAGGGTGCTGATTTCTTCAAAAAAACCAACTAAGTATACTGATAGTAGTGCAGCTATCAGTATTAACATAAAAATACATTGAAATTTCGAGACCGATTTGTCTTCGATTTCGCTGTGTTGCATCTGCTTAATTTCTCAAGAAGTCAAAATTAGGAATGGAAAATAGCTTTTGCATGAATATATGTGGACTTTGATTGAGTGTTTTTTCCACATTGCGTAGTTCATGTTTAAAATCTTTGTGATTTTTGATCATTTTCGCTTCAAGCTCTCTGAGCCCTTCAGCTATCGTTTCAGAAAGCTGGTCGGTTTCGAAGGACCAACTAATTGCTGCTGTTACAAGGGCTCCAACCAGTATTAACGCTAATATAGGTCCAATGGCAACCATTGTAGCTGTCGTTCCAATTGTAGTGGCCACTAATCCCCATGCAATTCCAGATGCGGCTGCCGCAACAGTAATGTCAACAGCCATACCCCCAACAAAATCATGCCATGTCTTTTTGTCGTTCATTAATTGATCAATAGCATGAAATCCCGCTGAAATAAGTATATTTAATACAAAACCTTGTTTAAGGGAATTTGCTATGCCTCGCTTACCTATGCCGAAAGATACCACCTTTGGGTTGTTTGCAAGGTATCGAGTTCCTTTAAGATGTGTCCTGAGTCCAGAATAACCCTGGAAAATTACATAATTCACACCGCGTATTCTGGATATTTTATATTTTGCAAATACATTTCCACCGCGCTGCATATCTAATGCTATTGCGCCAAGGCCTTTAAAGTCAGCGGCAATCGGTGCATAGGCGATACCGTTTTTTATAGATTCCCGGTACAGTTTCCAATCCTCACTGGCCTTTATATCTGATTCAACCAATGAATCTATCCAGGATAGTGCTTGATCTTTAGTCATCCCCTGTTGTTGCTTAACCTTTAGAACGTAATCAATAAATTCTGACGGGTTCATGTGTACTACAGTTTTATCCGTAATTTTTAAACGATTACGGCGAGCTCGATTCATCTGTCCTCTGGGGACATATCCGTTATTGGTAGCCATAGTGCGCCTGTAGATTCATGGTCGGTTATTTTTAACGGATACTATCCACTGCAATCAGCGTACTCAATAGTCAGTTTTTGCAAAGCTATCGAAAGTGAATGCAGTTCACGAAACAGGGTACGGCTTAAATTAATTCGATATTGTTTTTTCTAAAGTGTAAGGGCTTGGGGTTATAAGGTGTTGGAAAGGAGAGTGGGGTTGTTTATATGTTAATTATTATTGAGTCGTTATCGAATGCTAGCGTTTTGTTGCCCGTAGTGTGAATTTATAACTTCTCGATAGCAAGCGTACCCGCACTAGCATTCTAATTTTTAAGTCCCGCAAAATGTTTTTAAGACTTCTTCTCCGGGTTTGGGTGGCTGAGCAAATTCTAGGTGATCGGGCTGATAGGTGTAGGGTTTTGCTAGTACGTCGACTAGATCGTGGAATAACGTAAAGTCGTTTTCTCGGGTGGCTTTTTGTAGGGCGGCTTCCACCCAATGGTTGCGCGGTGTGAATATTGGATTGTTGTCTGCTAACGTTTTGGCGGCTTGGTTGGCGGGAATACCCTGTTGTGTTAATTCTGCTCGCCATTGTTGCAGCCAGGGTTCGAGTTTTTTAGGCAGTTGATAGAGGTTTTCTTGCGGGTTTTGTGGATCGGTTATTTGATCGATTAAAGCGCGAAAACTCAGCGTAAAATCCAACGATTCTGTGGCTAATAAATCCAAAAATGCTTGGCTGAGTTGTTCGGTTTGTGGGCTTGATTGATCGAAGCCCAGTTTGCGAGCAAAAAAAGTTTGATAGTGGTTGCTGTATTCGCCAATAAAATTTTCCAACAGGGCTTCGGCTTTTTTAATGGCTTGGGTTTGCGATGAATCCATAAGTGGCAACAGCGCCTGGGCCAGCCAGCTTACATTCCAGCGGGCAATGGTGGGTTGGTTGGCGTAGGCGTAGCGGCCTTGGGTATCGATGGAGCTGAAAACTTTGCGTGGATTGTATGTATCCATAAACGCGCAGGGGCCGTAGTCCACGGTCTCGCCGCACAGCAGCATGTTGTCGGTATTCATTACGCCGTGAATAAATCCAATCGACATCCACTGAGCGATTAATCTGGCCTGACTGTTTACCACCGCTGCCAGTAATCCGGTGTAGGGGTCGGCTGGGTAATGGGTATCGATAAAATCGCGATAATGGCGATTGATCACGTAATCGGCCAATAATTTTATCGATTCTAAATCGCCATTGGCGGCAAAAAATTGAAAAGTGCCAATGCGAATGTGGCTCTGGGCCACGCGGGTAAGTACTGCGCCGGGCAGCAACGAATCGCGCACCACCGGCTCGCCGGAGGTAACCGCTGCCAGTGCTCGGGTGGTGGCGATTCCCAGTGCGTGCATGGCTTCTGATACTAAATATTCGCGCAGCACGGGCCCTAATGGCGCGCGCCCGTCGCCCATGCGTGAGTAGGGCGTGGGCCCGCTGCCTTTTAGTTGCACGTCGTACAGGGCGTTATCGGCTCCGGCTAGCTCGCCCAGTAAAACGGCGCGGCCATCGCCCAGCTGTGGATTCCAGTGGCCAAATTGATGGCCTGCGTATACGGTGGCAATGGGTTGGCTACCGCTGGGTATGTCGTTGCCGGCTAAGCATTGAATGGCGGTGAGGGTATTGAGATCGGTGGCATTCAGGCCCAGAAAATCGGCCAGTGGCGTATTTAAGCGAATCAAGTGGGGGTCTTGCACGGGCGTGGGCGACTGCGCGCTGTAAAATTGCTCGCCGAGTGCTTGATAGCTGTTTTTGAAACTGGCCTGGCCAAAATTGCTCACGAAATACTCCTCTTTGCAAATCAACGGTGGGTTGATTGGTGTGGGTTATTCAAACACATCTCCGGCCAGATATTCATCTATTGCGTAAACTAAGGTTTCGTTTTCGCGAATGTTTTGGGCTAAGTGTCGGCTTTCTTGTTCGCTGTGATCGTGCAGGTCAAAGCTTAACGTGGCGACGTATTCGTTTTGATAAAAAATTTGCGTGCGCAGTACCACGGGTCCACCGGGCCTTTTTGCCGGGGCTAAACTGGCCACGACTCGCAGGTTGCGATCGATTTGATTGATAAAACTAAAACCTTCAATAAGGCTGTGCTCAGATGGTATTAAATTTTCTTGTGGTGGGAGCATAGGTATATTGGCGCTCATGCGATTATCGGCAGATAAGTTAACAGGGAATCAAGGCTAAACACGGCGCAGGTTTAATTGGCAAGGCCGATTGTCCTCAATGGGCCACTGGCCTGCAATTTTCACTCCTAGTGTTAAAATCGCCCCAGCGCTGGAAACTGTCGTATTTCGGCGTTATAAACGCAATGTCGTAACCTTAACAACGTGCCATGCTCTGTTGGTAATCTGTAGGAAATGCTTTAAAGAGGCGCTACA
>CAYFFE010000128.1:0-9334 GCA_964342265.1 uncultured Cellvibrionaceae bacterium
GAAACCAGTGAATGCGATCAAAGCAGTAGATGATAATCAGCGCCAAGCCAATAAACGTAAACCAGCCCGCCTGACTGTGGAAGCCGCCCACGGCAAAATCGGCCGAGACGTACTCACCCAAAATAATCAATACCGTAATGCGTACCACATTGAGTAGCCAGCTCAATGCCGCGGCCAGTGGTATCAACAACAACGCATGGGGAAAGCGCAAATTGTCGCGAATCATGAACAAGTACAAGAGCGTAAACGAAACCGCTAAACCCATGCCCTCGACGCCAGAGCACTGGGCAGAGATATGAACGATGAACAGATCGATGCCCAAGTGTAAATTGGCCGGCGAAGCGATGACTGGGCCAATCAACGACAACAGCCATTCGCTGGCGGCAAACGTCGGATAAATAAAAGCGGGCCAAAGGTTTTTAGAAATGAGCGAGGTAACCGTTACTAGCGTGGCCACCAGTGCGCACAGTAATAAATGGGAGCGGTTGTCCACCAGCAATTTAGCCCACTGCCGAAAGGGCAGAGCAATACCCGCAATGGTGATTGCCACCACTAAGCCCGACGCCAACCAGCCACTCACTAAAAGCCAAAAGGTTTGGTTGCTGATTGGCAAATCGGTAAAAATTTGTTGCGTGAGCCAATAAAAAATCGCAAAAGCGACTAAATTGACGGGAATCAGAGCGAGCAGCGGAGAGCCTTTACACGCAGAGGCGCGCTCATCACTGTGCGATTCTCGCTTGCCGATCAAAAATACCAGCAAGTAGGCGCCGGCAAAAACGGCCGACCATTGAATCAGCACGCCGGCATATTGAAGGGGCGTGGCCAGGATGCCGCGATTGTGGGTATCGAGGGTCGCAGAGTCGAAACTAACGCTGACGATCAATACCTCAACAACGATTAAAACCAGCGCGATTAAACCGGGGGATCTGTTGAATCCAATCAAGGGGCAATCTCTCAGCGATTAATGGGCGAGCGCAGTTTTACAAAAAAAACACAGAGAGGCAAAGATTGATAAGAAAAAACCGAAAAGGGCCTATGCTTCCTTGCAAGGCCCTTTCGGCTGGCTCTGATTTGATAAGACAAGACTCGGTAGGTCAGAGGTGCAATTGCTTGCATCTTAAACTGAGAACGGCAGGAGCAATTCTTTAAGCCACACAACACAGGGCACTTTGCCCAATGTTGCGTGTGGGGTTTTTAGCGTTAACGGTATAGCTGTGCTGAGAAACCCCTGAGCTGTTAAAACTACTAAAACCTGGCGGTTATACAGCGCAGCTTGCTTTACGACGGCGTTCGCCCACCAGTGCTAGCAAACCCAGCACCGCAAAGGCCGCCAATGGTGCTGCGGTTGCGCTCAACTCGGGAACCGACTTAGAAGGCTTGTCGTAATCGTGGTAATCGTGCAGCTTCTTTTTTAACTTCCAAAGGTAGGCGAGATAATCTTTTTTGTAGTCGGAGTAATCGTACGACCAGCCAGAGCTGGAATGCCCCCAACTGTAGGACCATTTGTCGTCATAGCCCCAATCATAGCCGCTATCGTGACTGTAGCCCCAGTCGTAGCTCCAATCGCTGCTGTATCCGCCCCAGAACGTCGCTTTTGCCGGTAGTGTGGCAGACAAGCAAAGCAAAGCCGCTGCCGAAGCTAAAAGGTTGCGAGTTTTCATGAAATGCCCCCAATTATAGACAAAAATCCTTGTTCGCTGCGTTGATCGGGATGTTGAGCCTAATATTCTGCCCAAATAAGGATTGGGTTGGTCAAACATACTGATCGGTCAAATACTGTGATATGATTCACAATTTGGATTTTAATCACTTTGTAGAAAAAAGCGAATATAAATTGACTAAAATTTAGTCTTTTTACAAACATTTACGCGTGAACAAACGTTCGTTTACGTTATGCTTTTGATCGACTGGCTCAATTAAAGGTAGTGGCGTTGTATTCTTCTCCCATTGCTGTAATTTGGCGCTTTTGTTGTTCATTTTGGTGCAAATTCCGCACGCAATTGATTAAAAAATGACTGATTGTGGTGCCCTGGAGGCGAAATAGCTGACCACAAAGGATGGTACGGCAATTGCTGTTACGCATTTAAAATGTGCAACGTGTTATAAGATCAATTAAATGGGTTTTGATTGGTTGCCCCTAACGGGTAGTGTTAACAGGCCCTAGTCATTCTCTTGAATAAAAACTGAAAGCAGACTCTTGAATAATATCGCTCCGTCAGAACAGGCCGTCACCGAAACCGAATGGGTGCAGCCTTGCAAAAGCTACAACGAACGCTTGCTAGCGCTCAGTTTAATCAAACAGATCAGTCATCTATGCCGCGCTATTCAGCGGCACCGAGGCTTGGGGATGTCACTGATTGCTGGGTATCTGGAATTCGAGGCAGACTTTATTCAGTTGCAGGCCCAAGTCGGGCGGCGCATGAAGGCATTACAGGCGTTTTCCCAACAGGCCAACAATCTGTTGTCGGAAAACGAACTGGATAAACTCAGTGCGGCCTGGTCGACCATCGAGCGCGATTGGCAAGACGACTCGGTGATGGAAAACTTCGAATACCATTCCCACTTTATTGAGCAGCTGCTGCAATTGATGATGAACTTGGCGCGCCTGCTGGAAACGCCCGTGGCGGCCGAATTTGCCCGAGTTTCGGTGCAGGCTTCCGAAAAAGTGGCGGCCAACACCGAGCCGCGCAAACATCAGTTTAGCCAGGTGGGCTTGCTAGTATTCGTTTGCAACCAGTTGCCATCGCTGGTGGAATCGGTGGCCAAAATTCGCGGTTTATCCACGCTGGCGGCCACTCGCGGCCACCAAGACGAATTGGAAACCTCCAAGCTGCAGTACTTTATCCAAGGCGCGCGTGTGCAGCACGAAAAGGTGCGCAGCCAGGCCGATCGATTGTTGGAAGTGACCCGCGACAGCATTCGTTCGCTGCCCATGATTAAAGCTTACGAGTTTAAATTAAGCTTTTTAATTTCCACGGTGGAAAAAGAAATCCTCGAACCCAAGCGCATTAGCATGAACAGTCGCCAGTTGTTCGATCTGGCCACCGAAATCATCGACGTGTATTTAAAAGTGGTCGACGAAGGGTTGAGCTTGTTGCTGCACTGGCAAGAGGAGTCGTTGGAGTCTTGGTTTCAGCGGGGTTAGTGATTCGCTAGCGAGCCAAATCGCGAAAATCCCGCTCGTATCGCGCCAATCGGCTAATAAGTTTGTGCTTTTGTTTATCGCTTAATGTGGCGTGTAGTGCCGTAATTAACTCGCCGGTTCTGCGATTGTTGCCTTGGGCTAACTCGGCATGTTGTGGGTTGATGTAATCGGGCTGTTCGAAGATAAGTTTTTTGGCGCGTGCCAGATTAGCCGGTGCAGATAAATCCGATTGCAATATTTGCCGCAAATCATCGAGCCAAAGCAATTGTTGGTGCAGCGCGTAAACACTGGTGTCGTGTTGTTGTGCTGCCCACGTTTTAATTAAATTCTGTTGTTGCTCCGTTAAACCGCCCACCTGTTTTTTGACCTGTTTTTGCATTCGCTCGGTTAATTGCTCAACTCTCTCCTGGGGCTGCAAGGCAACTTGTTCGTCCTGAAATTCCATAAGTTGCTGTTGCACATTGCCAATAATTTGCTCAGTTTGTTCCGCCGATAGTGTGGGCAAAAGTTCTTCGGCAATGGTGTGCAGTTGCTCGGCACTGCGCAACCACAGCGATTGAACTTGGTTTAAGGTCAGCTCTATGTCTTCGTCATCAATGGTGGGTTGATTTAATGTGGTTTGCGTGGCGGAGAGAAAATCGGCGTAGTCTTCTAATTCGTTGTGTCGGTGCCAGGAGTGGAAATCTTTGGTGAGTTGCTTGAGAACGGATTTTTGCTCGCGGTTTAAATCAAAATAATCATAAGTTTGCCAGCGCAGCCAGTTATCTAAAAAGCCATAGGAAAATTTTACTTTTGTGCAACTGGCCAGCGCCAGACTGAAAACCACTAAAACCAGAAATTTACCCAGGGCACGGATGTCCATAACGACTCCCAACATAATTGGCTGCGGATTGTTTAGGGTTGCTGCGACTATTTATTGTACGCTCTGATTAACTCATCTCAGAGTTAATCAGAGGCTCCTGGTGTGAATTTTTAGCACCTGCGCTAAGCGGTGTACAGCAACCTTAATGTATTCGTTATTGTCGGCGTTTTATTATTTTAGGTGCTACCGCTAGAAGGATTAAAGCCAGCGCCAGTAGGAATTCGATAGGCCGATGTTGCCACTGCATAAATGGCGTTGCGCCGGTGCGCGGTTGAATGGGTGCAACCAGGGTGTCTTGGGTAAATTGCGGCAATTGCGCGGTAATGGTGCCGCGGTGGTTGACCAAGGCACTGATGCCGTTGTTGGTGCCACGGATTAAATCCCGACCGGTTTCGAGTGCGCGCATTTGCGCCATTTGCATGTGTTGCAGCGGTCCGATGGAGTCACCAAACCAGGCGTCGTTGGAAATGGTCAGCAGTACGTGTGAGTCATGGGCGCTCTGGGCAATCAGCGAGGGATAAACCACTTCGTAGCAAATATTGGCGCTGATTAAATGCTCACCCACTTGCAGGCCACGCTGTTCTGGTTGGCCCTTGGCAATGATCGAGGTGGGTAAATCAAAAAACGCCAGAGTGCCACGTAGCCAGGATTCCAGCGGCACGTATTCGCCAAACGGTACCAAACGAGTTTTGTGGTAAATGCCTTGGCCGAGCCCGCGAGCAATAATGGTGTTGTAAATTTTATTGGTTTCGGTCGAACGGTACAACACGCCGGTAATTAATGCCGCGTTGTTGGTGGTGGCGGTGCGATGCATATTATTGATAAAGGGAATGGCGTCCTCGTAGAGCATGGGCAGTGCGGCCTCGGGCCAAACTACCCAGTCTGCTTTTGGCCAGAGGTCGTCACTCATCGTTTGAAACAAACGCAGTGTGGGAATGCGTTTGGTGCGCACCCATTTGTCTTCCTGGGCGATGTTGGGTTGCACCAAACCCACTTGAATGGGCTCGCCCGAGGTTTGCGTCCAGGTTTGTGTTTTAAGTAGCCCACCGGCCAGCCAAATGAGCGCCACACCAGCCATTGCTGTGGCTGCCCCGGTCCAGCGCTGTTTTTGCACGTGATAAAGCGCGACGATCAACCCACTGCAACTGAGCGCCACAGCCAAGCTCACCAACAAGACACCGCCAATGGGCGCGTAGCCCGCCAATGGCGTAGTGAGATGACCGTAACCCACATAAAGCCATGGAAAACCGGTCAGCAACCAGCCGCGCAACCATTCGCCTAGCAGCCAAAAAGTCGGTGCGCTGGCGAGCAGCGTCAGTAGGCAATGGCGATGGCTGAAATACTTAAACAGTGTGTAGGGCAGGGCAAATACAATGGCCAGCCCCACCACAAAAATGCCGGTGAGTACCATGGCCAGCGGCGGTGAGGTTTGGCCGAAGTCGTGAATACTCACGTACACCCAAGAGGCACCGGTGCCAAATAAGCCAAGCCCAAACATCAAGGCTTGCCAAAAATAGCGGCGCGGGAAAAAGGCCAAGCTGGCAAAAAAAATCATCAAACCCAAGATCGCTGCCGGCCAAAAATCATACGGTGCCAACGAGAGCGGCGTAATGGCGCCGGCAGTAAGATTGGCCGCCAGTAGCAGCCAATATTTTAGTCGTGAGAGTTTGATGGTTTTATCGGCGTTAGAAACTTCCGCCATGACGTGTGCTGAGCCGTTGGGCACAACCTTCCCCTTATGCAGTGTGATCGTAACGGGTGCTTGATCAGCTACCCGGCAGGGTCAATCGTACCAAGTGAATTTGACGACTATCCGCATACAGCACCCTAAAATTGTAACCATCGATTTCCACGTGGTCATTGCGCGAAGGCAGGTGACCAAAAGCGCGAATCAGAATGCCGCCGATAGTATCGAATTCGTTGTCATTAAATTTGGCGCCAAAGTTTTCGTTAAAGGTTTCAATGGGCAGCAGGGCTTTAATAACGTATTCGTTATCGGAGACTTTGCGAATAAATCCGTCGTTTTCGTCTTCATCGGTTTCGTCTTCGATATCGCCAACGATCTTTTCCAGAACGTCTTCAATGGTGACCAATCCGGCAATGGCACCGTATTCGTCGATTACCAGGGCCATGTGATAGCGATTTTCTCGAAACTCCCTGAGCAGTACATTCAGACGTTTGCTCTCGGGGATGATGCTGGCCGGTCGGATAATATCTTCCAGCGAGAACTGCTCGCGGCCATTGAGAATCAAAGGCAGCAGATCTTTAGCGAGCAGAATGCCTTTAACATCGTCGGTGGATTCACCAATTACGGGGAATCGTGAGTGAGCTGATTCAATCACCGTGGGTAAAAAATCCTCCGGCGACTGATCGTAATGAACCACAACCATTTGCGATCTGGGCACCATCACTTCACGAACTTGGCGTTCCTGAACATCAATGGCACCTTCGATCATGCTCACCGCTTCGTCATCCAGTAACTGATTGGCGGCGGCGTCCTTGATGATATTGATTAAGTCCTCGCGCGATTTGGGTTCGGTAGAGAACCCCGACATTAGGCGGAATAGCCACGATTTGTCTTGATTGCGCGAGGACTGTCGACTACTCGACGGGTCTTCGTTCATTTGCGGGTACAGCTCCTGTTTGTACTTGCGTTGCGAAAAATTACCACAGTTGAATCTTATTTAGCTTTAAAAAATACAGTCTTCGAGCAAGCCGGCGGTCGCAGTGTGTCGGATCGTGCTCGGGTGTTAAGGCGCTTTGATTGGATTACGATGCGTAAGGATCGTTAAAACCCAATTGCGCCAGCAACCGGCGTTCCAATTGTTCCATTATTTCGGCGTCCCGGTCGTCTATATGGTCGAAG
Organism: uncultured Cellvibrionaceae bacterium; assembly: GCA_964342265.1. Classification (GTDB taxonomy): domain Bacteria; phylum Pseudomonadota; class Gammaproteobacteria; order Pseudomonadales; family Cellvibrionaceae; genus Halioxenophilus. Next base: position 6,874 of record CAYFFE010000128.1, read on the forward strand.
CCCTGCAAATGCAAGAGGCCATGAACCACCATGTGCGCCCAGTGAGCCCGCAGCGGCTTGTTTTGTTGCTCGGCCTCACGTATTACCACCGGCGCGCAAATAACGAGATCGCCCAGCAAGTTAACCTCGACATCGGGCGGTAAATCGCTGGCAAACGACAATACATTCGTGGGTTTGTGTTGCCCTCGGTACTCGGCGTTCAATTGCTGGCTCTCTTCGGCGTCGACGATGCGAATGGTCAGTTCCTCGTCGCCGCGCGGCGATTGCAACGCCGCCAGAGCCCAGCTCTCCAGTTCGCTCTGGCCGGGGCAATCCGGGCAGGCAGTGGCCATTTGCACGTCCAAATTCATTGCTGGGGGTTACCGATTACTCGCTGCCGTTTTGATCCGATGCGTCGTAGGCTTCAACAATGCGTTGTACCAATGGGTGGCGCACCACATCTTTGGCTTTAAAAAATGTGAAGCTAATGCCCGCTACGCCGTCGAGTACCGCCACTGCGTGTTTTAAACCCGAGGCCTGGCCGCGCGGTAAATCCACTTGGCTGGGGTCACCATTAATCACGGCAGTACTGCCAAAGCCAATGCGCGTGAGGAACATTTTCATCTGCTCGCGCGTGGTATTTTGGCTCTCATCTAAAATCACAAAGGCATTGTTGAGGGTGCGCCCGCGCATGTAGGCCAGCGGTGCTACCTCGATGATGTTGCGCTCGATGAGTTTGCCAACGGTTTCGAAACCGAGCATCTCGTAAAGGGCATCGTATAAGGGGCGTAAATAGGGATCGACTTTTTGGGATAGATCGCCGGGCAGAAAACCGAGTTTCTCGCCGGCTTCCACCGCCGGTCGCACCAGTAAAATACGCTCTACCTGATCTTTTAACAGACACTCCACCGCACAGGCCACGGCCAGATAAGTTTTGCCGGTTCCCGCCGGGCCAATGCCAAAATTAATGTCATGGCTTTGCACCGCGCGCACGTATTTTTGTTGGTTAAGCCCACGCGGTTTAACGGTACATTTTTGAGTGCGAATTAGGGTGAGTTCGGTGTTGGCGGCGCCGGGTTCGGTGAGTTTGTCGAGACTGGCCTCTTGCAGAGCGAGGTGCACCTGATCGGGTGTGAGATCTCTTCCGTTGGCCGTTTCGCTGTAAAGCGATTGCAGCAGTGCTTGGGCGGTGTTTACATCGTTGCGATTGCCTGCCATGGCAAAGGCGTGGCCGCGATTGGAAATGGCCACATTCAAGCGTTGCTCGATCTGGTGGATATTGTCGTCGAACTGACCACACAGGGTTGCCAGGCGACGGGCATCAGCGGGTTCCAGGGTGAATTTCTGAGTGATTTTTTCCGGCTGCTGGGACGCCGATGAACCGGCGTCATCGTGTTGATCAAGGCTCGGCTGATCGGAGTTGCGAGAGTCCGCCACCGGTTGGTCCGGTTCGGGCTGATCGCTGTTGGCGCGATCCGCCGAATCTGTTGACTCAGAGGTTATTTCAGTAGGATTGTTCAAAAGTGGAAATTAACCGTCTTCGCAGTAATGACACGGCCCGTTAGCGTAAACCATTCTATGCTGACTGAGAAGTACTCAAGCAGAATATTCATAAAGCGTCTAATGGGCATTGTTGCTATTCGCGGGGCTTCTTTTGGGCTATTAAAAATCGTCGTCCAACTCCGAGGCTAATAACGTGCCGCGCAGCGAGTTGGGCAGCGCTTCCTCGATGAGAATATCCGCAAAATGGCCAATTAGGCGGCTGTCTGAGCAGCTAAAGTTCACCACGCGATTATTCTCGGTGCGGCCCGAGAGTTGGCCCGGGTCTTTTTTGCTGTAACCCGATACCAATACTCGCTCGGTATTGCCCACCATTTGCCGGCTAATGCGCTGAGCTTGGCTCAATAACTGCTGCTGCAACTGCTGCAAACGGGCCTTTTTGACTTCCATGGGGGTGTCGTCGGCCAAATCGGCGGCCGGCGTGCCGGGACGAGCGCTGTAAATAAAGCTGAATGACGTATCGAAGTCCATGTCTTTGATTAACGCCATGGTGGCTTCGAAGTCCTGTTCGGTTTCGCCGGGAAAGCCAATAATAAAGTCGGACGATAAACTGATGTTGGGTCGAATGCGGCGCAGCTTGCGTAGCTTGGCTTTGTATTCCAAGCAGGTATGGCCGCGTTTCATGGCCATCAAAATGCGGTCGGAGCCACTTTGTACGGGCAGATGCAAGTGGCTGACGAGCTCGGGTACGCGCGCGTAAACATCAATCAGCGCTTCGCTGAATTCCACCGGGTGTGAAGTGGTGTAACGGATGCGATCAATGCCGGGCACGGTGGCCACTCGCGTGATCAACTCGGCTAAATCCACTATTTGGCCGTCGGCGTCTGGCCCTAAATAGGCGTTAACATTTTGGCCCAATAAATTGATTTCGCGCACGCCCTGGCCGGCCAGGTGTTCTATTTCGCGCATAACATCCGCCACC
>CAYFFE010000129.1:0-9304 GCA_964342265.1 uncultured Cellvibrionaceae bacterium
CTGGCGCGTGAGTTAGAACGCACGGCGCTGGCCAATGGCTATGTGGCCTGTGTGCTGGTAAAGCTCGATTTTCCCGAAGATGAGTTGGATCAACCCTTGGTGCTAACGGCAACCGGCATTCGCGAAGCGGTACGCAAGGTGGATGTGTGTGCTTTTCGCGCGCCGAACCAAATTGTTGTTTTATTGCCTCAAGCCGACTCTCGTCAAGCCCAGGCAACGGCTCTGCGTATCGCTCAAGGGCTGCTGGCACTAGAGGAGCTGCCCCATCAGCAAGTAAAAATGGGTGTTAACGCCTGGAAGGCGCGCAAGTCGAAAACTTTAATCAGCCCAGAGAAATTGGCTGAAGTGGGCACATCGTTGCTTGATGGAGCCGCGACTAACGCCGAGCGGCTGCCACATTACGCTCCGTAAACGACTCGGGCAGTTTGATTAAAAACCGCCGATTCCAGTGCTTGCCCGTGACCCACATGGCCTGGCGGGAGGGACTCCAGGCCAGGCCGTTTAGCACTCGCTCGCGGCCATTTTTGCCCTGGCGAAACAGCCGAGCAACTTTGGCAAAATCGAGCACGCCGAGAACTTCGCCACTGCTTGGGTCGATGGCGAGAATCTCGTCGCTAAACCAGCGATTGGCCCAAATGATACCGTCGACGTATTCCAGCTCGTTGAGTGCGTCCCAGCGTTTGCCGCCACCGCGCACCGTAACACTGTGCAGCATTGTAAACGGCTCTGGCTGGTAGAAGCGCAGTTGGTCGGAGCCGTCGCTGACAATCAACTGCTCGCCATCGTTGGTTAATCCCCAGCCTTCTCCGGCATACCGATGGGTGGCCTGGAGTTGCCAGTTTTTATCAAATTGATACAGGCGGCCCTTTTTCCAGGTGAGCAGGTAAAGCGATTCGTGCAATAGCGTGAGCCCTTCAGCAAAAATTTCTCCGGGCAAATCTTTGGTGGTCAGCGCGCTGCCATTGCTGGCTTTGTATTTGGCCAGCAACGAACGCCCGTAGCCGCCGCTGGATTCATAAATCCATTCGCCATCGACCAATAAACCCTGAGTAAAGAAATCCGCAGGATGATCTTGAGTTTCGATAATTTCGAACGAGATAGCCGGCACGGCGTTGTCGCTTGGCTGCACTGCAATTGCGAGGTTGCAGCAAGATACACTAAAGCAAAAAGCAGCCAACAGTGTGCGGATGGGAGAAAATGTCTGGGCCACGGTGAGGTCTTGTTGTTAACGTTATCGTTGTTTAGTAGCGGCTAAGTGTACGAAACGACAATGACTCCCCGCAAGCTAATTACGCGTGTGGATTCTATTCCTTCGCTTGCTTGGCGTTATTCCGCTTCCGGCTCAACGCGCAGTCGCTCTCTAACGTATTCAATTGCGTCTTTTACCGCGTGGGAAATTTTATCGTGGATTTCTTCCTGCTCCTGGGGTGACAAGAAAAAGGTCATGTCCACGTCGTGGCGGATGTAGCGCGGCGGCAGGTGGTTTAGGGCCACGCAGGCCACATCGGCGAGAAACTCGCTGTCTTGTCGGGCTTTCTCGCTCTGTTCCACTGCTTCGGTAATCACCAGTTTTTCGTAGAAGTTGTGAATACTGTCGATAGAAAGAGTCGATGGATTATTGGGGTGTGTGTTTAACAGCATAAGTGGCCTTCTCGCAAACAAATCATTCCTTTCGAATTAACAGTCTAGTTGCTCTAGAGCCAGTTGCACGGTGTTGATTTAGCGGCGGTTGCGGATTAGATCGCGAATGATAAATCGGGCGGGATGCAGCGCTTGACTCAGGGTTTGACTCAGAGGGCTCGGCTCGCCCAGCAAGTGCGCCGCCAGCAACTGCGCAGCGATTGGCGTGTAAGCCAGTCCCCGAGATCCATGGCCGACGTTTACGAATAGTCCGGGGTAATAGGAGCCGCTGCTGGTTAATGGCGTTTTGGCGTTGAGCCGCAATGGCGCAAAGCGTTGGTCCATGTCGTCGGCAATGGCGACTGGGCCGACGATAGGCAGGTAATCCGGCGTGGTGCAACGCAAGGCCGCTCGACCTACGATGCTGTCGAGCGCGTTGAGGTTGAGAACATCGTGCTGCCAGGTATTGGCCAGGTCGGGCAATAGTTGGTTGAGTTGCTCGAGGTTTTTGGTGGTATCGGAGCTTAAAAGGTCTGTGTTGGCGCTGTTGGGATCAAAGGTTGCGCCCACGCAGTGTTGTCCCTCAAAACTGGGGGCTATGTAGCCTTCACCGCAAATCACGGTTTTGAGTTGAGCCGATAACTTGGATTCCGCAAGCCCGTTAATCTGGCCACGCACCGGTTTAGTGGCAATATGGGCGCTTTGTTTGAATTGCCCGCAATCGTTGGCGTTTGCGATAACAACGGCTCGAAAAGGGCCGAGGGATTGTCCCGATTGGTTGGTGAGCGTCCAATCCTGGCCCTCTTGATTGAGCGCAGTAATGGTCTGTTGCCAATGACATTCAATCCGTGAGTGATCAAGCAGTGTTTGGCAGAGAATTTTGGGCCTTAACCAGCCGGCGTTGGCAAATAACAGCCCTGAGTAGCCGACTGGAACCCCGGCAAACTCTGAGGCTTCGGCGGCGGTAATCAACCTAACTAAACCTTGCGATCCCAAACGAGCAATGATGTCACGTTGGTGTTGGGCTTGCGATGAACTCTGAGCCAATTGCAGTACGCCACAGCGCTCGCCCAATTCGGGCAATTGCCACAGCGGCCGATAGTGGCGCAGCGCATACAGCAACGCCTGTAAATTAAAATCCCCTTGGTTGCCCGGCTTGGGCGACAGTTTGGCGTACACCACTCCTTGAGGATTGCCAGAGGCCTCCTCGGCCGCTTGTTTGTGGCGATCGAACACCACTACCTCAATACCGTGCTCTGCCAGAGCCTGGGCGGTATGCGCGCCGGCGAGACCCGCACCGATTACGGCCACCGGTCCTGAGCGTATCGTGGCATTGGTGTTGGCGGCCCAGGCTAGGCCTTGGGCCGCCTGCTTGCTTGAGGGTGAGGGGAGAGTGCTACCATTGGCAATGGCCATTTCTCGTTTGCTGCCAAAACCCGCAACCTTCTCCACCGCAAAACCCGCTTCGCTGAGCCCTCTACGAACGAGACCCGCAGCGGTGAAAGTGGCCAGCGTAGTGTGGCGATGGCTGAGTTGTGCCAGGGTTTGAAACAAACTCGGTTGCCACATCTCGGGGTTTTTGGCCGGTGCAAAGCCATCCAAAAACCAAGCATCCACTGCTCGATTGGCAAAGTGGGCGTATTGAGGTTCGTGGGTGGCTTTTAGAGCCGCCAGTCCATCGCTGGCATCGCCCAGTATTAGCGTTAGATGCACTTGGCCAAAGTTAAGCCGATGAAACCCGTAACTCAGGCAAGCGGGGTAGGCTTGCAGCAGCGGCTCTGCCCATTCTGCCAACTCCGGCCAAAGGCTTAGCGCTTGCCGAAGGTGAGGCGGGCTGAGCGGGTAGCGCTCGGTGCTCACAAAGTGCAACTGGGCTTTAGTTGGCGCGAGCTTCTGCCACAATCGCCACGCGGCCAAAAAATTAAGGCCACTGCCAAAGCCGGTCTCGCCAATGACAAACTTATCGCCCGCGCTTAATTGAGCGAAACGCTCGGGCAAACGATTGTGCTGGAGAAACACGTATTCGGTTTCTGCCAGGCCGTTAGCGCGCGAGAAGTACACATCGTCAAATTGGCGCGACAGCGGTTGGCCTTGCTCATCCCAATTTATCTCGGCAAAGCTAATGGGGGTGTCGTGCGGAGGTTTGGTGTCGTTCACGGCGTTGAAACGCTTTGCCGGGGCGAAGAACTAAACATTCAGCTCGGCGCGGATTTGTTCACACCAGGCGTGAATGCGCTGATCGGTCTGATCGAATTCATTTTCTTCGTCGATGGCCAACCCCACAAACTTTTGGCCATCGGCGGTTAACGCTTGGGAGTTTTCGAACTCGTAGCCTTGGGCGGGCCACTCGCCAATCAACTTGGCTCCCAGAGCCTGAAGCTTGGCGTGCAGGTAGCCCAAAGCATCCAAAAACCATTCGGGGTAACCAATTTGGTCGCCCAAGCCAAACAGTGCGACGGTTTTGCCTCTAAAATCCACTTGGTCGATGTCGTCCCAAATGTCCTCCCAGTCTTCTTGCAGCTCACCGTAATCCCAGGTGGGAATACCCATAATGATGCACTCGTAAAAGCTGGCGGTGATGATGGGCTCGTCGGCGATATTGAACATGTCGATGTGATCCTCGCCAAGCTCGCGGGCGATTTTCTCGGCCACCATTTCGGTGTAACAGGTGGAACTGCCGTAAAATAGGGCAATTTTCGACATAAATACTCCTTAAAATCTAGCTGGCACCGGGAAATTGCAACTGACGCCAAGCCTCATAAACAATAATACTGGCTGCATTGGACAAATTGAGGCTGCGGCTGTTGGCCAGCATGGGAATGCGGATTTTTTGCTCCAGAGTCAAACTCGATAAGATGCTGTCGGGCAGGCCGCGTGACTCCGGGCCAAACACTAGGTAGTCGTCTTCTTGAAAGGGAATTTGGTGATAATATCGGCGGCCTTTGGTGGTAATGGCGTACAGGTTTTTTGGTTGTTGCGCCTCCAAAAAGGCTTGCCAGTTGTCGTGCACCGTAACATCTTTCCACTCGCCATAATCCAAACCCGCCCGGCGTAAGCGCTTGTCGTCGAGCTTAAAGCCCAGTGGGGCAATAAGCTGCAACCGGCAGCCCGTGTTGGCACACAATCGTATGATATTACCGGTATTGGGTGGAATTTCTGGCTCGAACAGAATGACGTTGATCATGCTCGTAACAGTCCGCTAAAAAATGGGCGGCTGATTATATAGCAGGCGCAACAAATTGGCAGGCGACGGTCGATTAAGCAATGAGGTGCTGTTCGTTGCGCTGCCGCCATTTGTTATCGCAATTGGTGTTACAACACGGGGTGACGACATCAAGCGGATAGTGGATTGCTCGCTTTAACAGGCCCTAGGCCTCTTCGCGATCTTCCAAGGCAATATCCAGCCCCAGCTCTTCGGCAATTTGATCCAGCGCTTCGTCGAGTTCGGCTAAATTTACCTCGGCGGGCATTAACGCTTTGCCTCGCGCGGTGAACATGGGCTCACCCGACCAAGGCATGCTGGAGCACTCGCTGGACAACTCGGTGAGGTTAATGCCGTGTTGCGCCAGTGCCCGAGCCACTTCGCGCACAATGCCCGGGCGATCGGGCCCGACCACGGTAAGCTTAAAGGGTTTGGCTCCTTGGCCGCCGGGCTTGGCATCGGTGCAGCGGTAATTAATGCAAAATCCTTGTTGCGTGAGTCCATCGAGTGCTTGTTGTAAATCGGCCAAATCTTCTCGATTAACTGCCACCGCGACAATGCCAGAAAATTGGTTGTGCAGGTGTAGGAGTTGGCTTTCCAGCCAGTTGCCACCCTGCTTAGTGATGGCATCAGCCAGTATCTCCAGCACGCCGGGGCGATCTTCCGCGATTACAGTTACGATTAAATGTGCGATCATGTCTGTGTTTTCTTATTTAATGATTTTAAAGTCAAAGACCAACCAGAGTATCAGCGGTCGTGATTATCCCATTCAGCCAGTTATCGGAAGAAGCCTTGCAGGGTGTTATAGAAGAATTCATCACGCGCGAAGGCACGGATTACGGCGATCTAGACATCTCATTTGCGCAAAAGTGTCAACAAGTGCGACAACAATTGACTTTGGGTAGTGTCGTCATTGTTTACGATGCAGCCTTGGAAAGCATTAATCTGGTACCAAGCGATCAACTTCCTGAAAATCCCTGAGACGCGCACAGCTTTGTGACGCAGCCTGTCGGTAGCTAATCGGGTGTTTGTCTTATTCAACGCAGTGAAGGCCCGCGAGCGAAATGCAGCCAAAAGTTTGCCGCCATCTCCGGGCCACACATTTTAACTTCCTATGAGTATAGAAAATAACAGCCATTTGTCTGCTCATCCGCAAAACTGGCGCATCGATGCCTCTGCTAACCCAAGCTTCGGCATATTGCTGGCTCATGGTGCCGGGGCAGGCATGGATAACGCGTTTATGGCGGCGATGGCCGAGCGGTTGTCGGCACTGGGCGTGTTGGTGGTGCGCTTTGAATTCGATTACATGCGCATTGCGCGCCAAACACAGAAACGTCGCCCGCCCGAAGCCATGGCCAAGCTTGTGCAATGCTTTGCCCGGCACTACCAGGCTGTGGTTGCAGAGTATTCGACGATTGATTGGCTCATCGGCGGTAAGTCCATGGGCGGGCGTGTAGCGGCTTTGAGTCAGCCAGAGTTAAACAGCTTGGGCGTGGTTTGTTTAGGTTATCCGTTTCATCCGCCAAAGAAGCCAGAATCGCTGCGCTTAGAACCCCTGCAAGCACTCGTAACGCCGGCACTGGTTATTCAAGGGTCGCGCGATAGTCTTGGCAACCGCGAAGAGGTTGAAGGTTATCAACGGGAATTCGGTGTTCCCGGCAATGTAAGCATCCGATGGTTGGAAGATGGGGATCACGATCTTAAGCCACGCAAGCGCTCGGGATTTAACCACGATCAGCATTTAGATACTGCGGCTCGATGGCTGGTTGCGTTTGGTGAAGACCAACGCCTTTTATAGTGTTGGAGGTCAGTGCAGGAGGGTGTCGGTAATTTCCAGGTCGGTAAGCATCCACTCCGCCAATTGTAGCCAGCATTCGATCAGCTCTTTTAATACTGAGCGATTGAGAGGATTTTGATGTGGGTTTTTCAAAGCCGCCTGGCCGAGATGAGTTAGCTCAACAATGATCATACCGATGGTTTCGATATTGAGGTGCAATCCAAGATAATCCTCGGCAATGGGCCCCTGACTTTTGCGCTGATCTTTAATCTCGCGCTGCAGTTGTTTCGCTAATTCAGGGGCGCTGCGCATTAACAAGGCGCAGGTTTCTCTGAGGTTAATTGGGCTTAGTGCCACGTCCATCGCTTGGAAATCAAGCGCTGCTCTTGATGCCATCATCAGTGCTAATCTCAATTACTGTGCGTCTGCAACATAATGATTTTACTGGTATTTTGAACAGGTTTTCGACTGTTCGACTATGAATTGAGTTTAGCAGTGACACGTGAGTTGTCCTGCCAGAACGAGAAGAAAATTAAATAAGTTATCGTTACGTGAAGTTTTTGTGTGTAAGTTGTTACAGTCGGTAAAAATCATAGGACGTAACGGTTTAGATATTAGGTAAAAATGTTGTAGTTATGACTAATGAATATATCCACGATTATTTTTTAGATGCAAGTGGACTATTGTGCCCAGAACCCATCATGATGCTTCACAACGCCGTGCGCGATGTGGAAGACGGCCAGATTATTAAAATGCTTTCCACCGACCCCTCAACCCAACGGGATATCGTCCGCTTTTGCGAATTTTTGGGGCATGAGTTACTCGGCTCAGAAGAGCAAGATGGTCAGTTTTTGTTTTGGCTCAGGAAGGTAGACTAGCTGGAAAGAGAGATAAGTTGGGTTCGTGGCTTTGTATAAGTTCAGCTTGTATAGGTAGCTTACGACTGCGAGTCTTACTTAAGAGTTATTAAATTAAAATCTTCTAAATTAATGCCTTGTAAATTGATACCTTCTAAATTAAAAATTACTTACTTGAAACTGCGTTTTGTTGTTAATAAGTATTGTGGCTAAAAAATGGCGACTGCGTCACATTACGTGGCTTAGTATTAGCAATTTATGTGGAGAGAATAGTTATCTTAAGCAAAGCTCAATTAGCTCAAAAGAAAATATTTTATTCCGCCCTAAACTTATTAGGGCGGAATACGTTAAGTAAGGGCGGTATACGTTTAGGGCGCATTAATAAGTACTTAAATAGGTACTTAAATAAATACATAACGCATCCAATAAAAAAGGCTAGTTTTTCGCCTGAGTAAATTCAGTGTCCACTTCCACCCGCTTCTTTAAATTGCTCAACGATTTAATGGGTACCTGCGATAAACGCATGCGAAACGCCCAATGAGGCAAGCTTCCGGCAGGATCGAGAAATTGTGTCCACTCGACGCGAGTGGTTTGGTTATCTAACTCGGTTAACTCAAATGTGCCCATGGCGTCTTCAACACGCACGTAATCGTTGTTAAGTGTTTGTTTACATTGTGTTGTGGTTTTATCGCTGCAAAAATCCGGAGCGGCCGTTAGGTTGATAACATAGCCATTACCGCCACTGGACCGCTTTATCTGGGCGTGCATGATAGTGTCGCGATCCTTCAGTAGCGGCACACGCGTGACTTGGTATACATAGGCTTCGGATAAACTGCTGAGCGCAAGGACCTCGCTTTGTTCGCAACCGTAAACCCATTCTGGATGGCTCTTAAAGTCTGTTAATGCAGTGATAATATCGCTCATTGGCGCGTTTATATCGACGCTGGCTTTAAATTCTGGCAGAGACGACACTTTGCTCTCTCGGGTGTAATAACTCACCGAGGACTTTTCGCTTTGCAATGTCCAGGTAGGTTGCAAACTGGAACAGCCCGACAAACCCGCCGCACAGACAATCATCGCTAAACACAGCCAACGGCTGAGAAATTGTGTTTTGTCGTGTTTCTTATAACAGTCCATAGATTGAGGTTCCAAAGTTCGCATATTGGGTTAACTTTCGACCATTTACGAACAGGGGGAAGATATAGTTGCACTTCAACAAGCCGATAATACACAAATAATGTAACTTATTAATGGGTAGAGAAAGCTTTTGGGTAATGCCTCTTTAATTTAGCACTATGTAAGAATTAAGCGTCCTGTAAGAGCAGGCGTTTTTTTAACTTTACAAGCAATCTAATTTCAAGGCGTGATGTATAAAAATAAAAAGCAACCACTGAGAGGCCAATGGTTGCTTTTAAAGCGGTTCTTAAAATTTCCGTTAACGTAACTGCTCGTTTAGTTTTGTGGAGTGATAATTAAATAAACGAATACGAAAAAAAGGCGACATAAGACAGTGTTAAAAGCCACAGAAGACCAAAAGCTATGCCATTGAACCTTAACTTTTCATTTACATCATTCAGCTTGTATTGATTGTAAGTTATCCAGGCTAGTGCACCAATAATAGCTGTTATCAGTGGAATTCCGTAAAAGAAGTTTATTATCCAGTATTTTTCAAATAATGTTTTTACGCCAAATTCATTTAAGGAGATAATGAAATTTTCCTTTTTGAATAATAGTATTAACAGTCCAATGGTGTTGAAGTACAGTAAAAAAGTTAAAGTTCGGTGGAATAATTTGAGACTGTAAATAATTCTGTGTAACTGCTGGTTATACATAGTCACTTAATCGTTC
>CAYFFE010000130.1:0-9298 GCA_964342265.1 uncultured Cellvibrionaceae bacterium
CTCGAATTCTGCGGTGTATTTATCTCCGTGATTTTTAATAGACACTTGCAGCGCGGTATGCGCTTTATCAAGCTTCGCTTGAATTACCGACGTTAGGTGGTCGCCCAATCGCGCGGAGACATCTTTTATTGAGGATAAACGAATTTCCGTTATATCGAACGGTCGCAATGGGGTTTCGTAGGCGGTGGATACCGTACACCGCAACTTGCCTTTTTTACTGCTCAACACATCGGCGTAGAACTCTCTGCCTTTATCCAAGCGTTTTAAGCCATCGAATTTTGCAAACTGGGGCGATACATCCGGTTGAATAACAAACATCGTCGGCACCGGTTTAACCAAGTGAGGATATAAAATACCCAATAATTGATTAGGTAAATGATTCGATTGAGCCGCCATATCCCGCCGAACACTGGCCGATAAATAAGCGAATGATTGCAGCAAAAGCTCTACATGTGGATCGGACGACTTCATATCGCTTAAGCGCAATTCTCGTGCGACTTCGTCGTATTCTTCGGCGAAGATTTTTGCGCGCGAGCGCAAATAATCCATCTCCCTTAGAAAGTAATCGTAGAGTTCTTGATCCTGAATCGCCTGCATGATGATCGTCCGCTGTTAGCACTGCGCGCGAAAGCGTAGGCCATACCGTATTGATTTTTTTGATGTGCGGTCGTTTACTGTTATACGACTAATGTAAATTTTTCTACGTCGCCGTCGTAGAGCATGTCCGCCGCGACTTTAAATTGCGCTTGTTCTGGGTTGCCTGAGGGCATTACATGTACCTGAATATTACTGAGCCTGGGTTCGTAGGCGGCAATACTGTCTCGCACCAGAAGTGCCAATGCGTTTAAATCCGGTTTTTCGTTAAACGCTTCGGCAGGATGAGGTAAACCGAAATTTAATATATTGCGCTCGCCCCAAATACCGCCGGCGCAACGGGTAGCCAAAATGCGCCCAATTTCTTCCGCAACAGTCATTTTAATGGTTGCCAAATCTCCGGTAGATACCCGAGGTTTAGGCTCACTGATGCGGTAAAAAAAAGGGCGCTCCATGATGGTTACCTACGAGAACTGACCAATAGGACGGTTGCGAGCCACACTCCAACCCGAGTGAAACTGGCCACCGTTACCCGTGTTGGCTTTTTGCACGTTATAGGTCCAGAGAATTTCGGTGAAATTTAATTTAAATTGCTCCGTTGGCATATCGTCCGGATGCGATTGAAACTGTGTTTCACTGATAATGGCGTCTCGCAAGCTAATGGTTAAAATATTGGCTAAACGATCACCTGAGTTGCGCAGTACAAATATTTTGGTGGGTTGATCTTTTCCAATTCCCAACGGTTTTGCGCGCAGGCATAGCTCGTTAAATTTAACCGAGGATTTATCCACGTATTTAACGCAAGTAAAATCGGTAATAATCGGTCGACCCGATGTACGTGCCGAATTACTCACATCGGTGGTTACCTGTTGTTTCATGCCTTGGTTTACCGATACCAATTCAATACAATTTTTACCGTCAAACGGTAGGGGCTCACCGGGGTACTGCTCCGAAAAAGCCGCCCAAGGTAAATCGCCCGTGCCATCGGCGCCATCAATTAAGCTGCCGCCCTTCTCCCAGTCGTTATCACCCAAACCAACGGAAGCAGGATCACCGGGTTGCATAAGTATTAGATCCATAGTGATTCTCCAATCGAATTAATCTGTTTATGCTGGAATGTCTGCAACGAGTCGAATCGATGCGGTGAGTTCTTCCAACTGGAAGTGAGGACGTAAAAATACAACCGCTTTGTACGAGCCAGGCTTACCGGGCACTTCTGAAACCACAACTCGGCCCTGCTGTAGCGGATAGGCTGCTTTTGATTCTTGCCCCGCGCTTTCATCCAACAAAACATATTGCGCAATCCAAGCGTTAAGGTATTCCTCAATGCTGGAACGGGTTTGGAAAGAGCCAATTTTTTCGCGCATGATGACTTTTATGTAATGGGCAAATCGCGAGGCATTGAGCATGTAGGGCAGCATGGCCGATAAACTGGCGTTACTGTTCGCAGAATCCAAATTGTACTTTTTGGGTTTATTGGTGGTTTGGCCACCAAAAAATGCCGCCTGCCCCCAACCTTTTCGATGACAAAGTGATACAAAACCTAAATCGTTCAGTTCTTTTTCGCGCCGATCGGTAATGGCAATTTGCGTTGGGCAGGTAATCACTTTATCGCCGTCTTTGGTTTCCACCACGTGCGTGGGTAAACCTTCTACCAAGCCGCCGCCTTCCACACCGCGAATGGCCGCCGTCCAGCCGTATTTGGCAAAGGCGTTGGTAATACGCTCGGTTAAAAAGTATGCCGAGTTGCCCCACAAATAACGGGTTGAATCCGAGCCATCCACATCCTCAGCAAAATCGATATCTTCAGCCGGTAATGTTTCTGGGCCGTAGGGGAAACGCAGCATGACTTTAGGTAGCGTTAAGGTGACGTAGCGGGAATCTTCGGCGTCGCGAAAACTTCGCCATTTAATCAGCTCGGCGCTTTCGAATATTTTTGCCAAGTCCCTCGGTTTGGCTAAATCATTAAAATCGGGCAAATCGAATAATTTGGCCCAGGCCGAGGTAATAAACGGTGTGTGCGCTTGAGCCGCAATAGATGACAGTTTTTCGAGCAATTCCATATCTACGGGGCTTCGGCCAAACTCGTAATCGCCCACCAACATGCTGAACGGATCGCCGCCGTAAGTACCGTATTCATCTTCATACACTTTCTTAAACAATGCACTTTGATCAAACTCGACGGCCTTTTTTAAGTCTTGCAATAAATCGCTCTTGCTGGCGACGAACAATCGTAATTTGAGTTGCTCACCCGTTTCGGTTTTCATTACCAGATAGTGCAAGCCTCGCCAAGCGGCCTCTAAATCCTGGAACGTTTGGTTGTGCATTATTGCATTGATTTGTGCTTGCACAGCCTTTTGAATATCACTAATTTTTTTAACAATTAATGTGGCGGGATCGACTTTACGTGTTTCGTCCGTTAAACCGGCCAAAATATCCAAAGCGTATTGCGCAATCATTTGATAGGCGTAGGGCTTTTGGTGGTCATCCAAAATCATGCAGCCTTGATCTTTATCCAACATGGCGACGATGTCTTCCGAGGCAGAACCATCGAACTCGTCCCAGGCCTTTTTAATTTCCGCCTCTTTTTCTTCTTTGTCTTTTTGTTGCGTCTTAGAGGCCTCTCGACCATCGTCTGCAACGAAAGGCAGCGGTACTAATTTATCTTTAATGCCATCAAAAGCCGCGATAACACCCTGGCTTTTGCCGGAATCCTCTTGCACGGCCGACAGTATGTTAATGAGCTTATCGTTGCCGTCGAGCTTGCCCAAAATATCGCGCAGACGATTTTGCGTTTCGTAGGCGAGGTTTATATGGTGCAAGTGTTGAGCGATATTGGCGGGCGTAAAATCGTCAATGTTGGTTACGGTAAAGGGAAAGGTCAGTGTATCTGCCGACGGAGTGCCTTCATCGATAGGTAGGAAGTGAATCAGATCGTCGGGGATTTTATTCGCTACATCGCGTATTGTTACTTTGGGCGATATGGACTTTAATACACCGTTGAAGTTATCCCGATCAATTTGAATAAAACTTCTATCCTTTAACGCCGGCGCCACTTTGATGTCATCCTGACCTGACAAATCTGCCAGGATGCCAACAATAAACGGCAAAGATTTTTGTTGGATGGCTCCGTTGGTTTCAACATCATACGTAATATTGACGCGCGGGGGACGAACGCGACTGAGAACTTTTTGCGCACTTTCACCCATGAGTTTATTCTCCTAGTTTGCGAAGTTGAGTTAGTGATGTGTCACATTAGTAGCGTTGCGGTACGCCTCGCGTCCGTCGGACAGCTGGATCTTACGAACAGTACCTTCTTGCTCTAAAAGATCTAGAGCAAGCTTTACTTGCTCCAGAGATTCTTCGTATCGCTGTTGCAACAGCCACCACCGGGCAACGCCTTCAACAGTTTCTGTTGCGTTTGGCCGTTTTAGTAAATAGCGCTTTATCGACGTGGCAATGGTTTTTATCTTTTCAGTTTCTTGAATCACAGCCTTACTCCCATTGCGCATAAATTTAAATGTCGGACTTTTTGCTTGTTGAACAATACAAATCAAATTTCGCACCAGAACAATTATTCAATTTTTAATCTATTGAAAAATATAGAGTTTTTTATCTTTTTATTGATTTAATTCGGTACTTTTCAGCAGCAATAAATTATTACTGGGACTTTTTTAGCCCAGAGAGATTAGCGTTTTAGGTTGTATTTATCGGGAAACTTTTGAAATTCAACAGGCGGGGCTTTTTAGTCCAAGGCGGGATATTTTTACCCCCTGATAAATAAACCAGGGTTTTCAAACGTTTTGAACACTGTTTGATATATCTTTACATAAACCAAATTCTAAATTGCAATGAGTGCAATTTTAGTTTTATATTTATGCGACAATTAGTTTAATCTTGTGCCTAACCACTATTCCTTAATAGACAGCGGCCAACTTACTTATATAATTATTTGAACCTCGTCATGTTTTGAGGTTATCTTTTCCGTTACGAATGTCGGTGGTCAGTTTTAATTGTTTTAAGAACCGCGACTTTTTGGCATTCACTACAGAGACAACTAACCGAAATAGAGACAACAAGCCAAAGCAACACGTTTTCTAATTTCTAAACACGATAAAACAACCATGGGCAAGGTAGTCGACATTGCCCAGACTAAAGGAAAGGGCTCTTTCTTTTGTGTAGATGATTGCCGAGTGATAATTTTTTCTAAAAAGCATTAGCAGGAGTGACTCGATTACACGAGTGGCTCAATCACGCGAGTCTTTCAATAACAAAAGTCTGTTAATAACACGAGCCTTTCAATAAAAAGGGTCAGGTATATGATTCCGGCAGACCACCTTCTTGAGCTGAATATTCTGGGCGAAAGCCAGGGCATTGAATCCGTTAGGCAACTGATAAAAAAAGTCGCACCGATTGATGCACCGGTTTTTATACACGGGGAAACCGGTACAGGCAAAGAGTTGGTGGCACGCAGCTTACACTACTGCAGCAAGCGATCGAGCGATCCTTTTGTGCCATTAAATTGCGGCGCCATCGCTCCAGAGCTTTTTTTAAGTGAGTTATTCGGCCACGAAAAAGGCGCATTTACCGACGCAAAAACTCGAAAACACGGTTTATTAGAAGAAGCTCAAAACGGCACGCTGTTTTTAGACGAAATCGACAGTCTTTCTCTCGCTACTCAAGTGGCTTTGTTGCGTTTGCTACAAGAAAACGAATACCGCCCCGTGGGTGGCTCGCAAACTAAACACGCCGATGTACGAATTATCTGTGCCAGTAATCGGGATATTACGGAGTTAATTGCTCAACAAAAATTTCGTGAAGACTTGTTTTATCGCCTAGAAGTATTGGCGTTGAACATTCCGCCCTTGCGAGAACGGCACGAAGACATTCTGGTATTGGCAGAGCACTTTATTCGACAAATTTGTATACAATACCAGTTGCCCGAAAAATCTTTAACGTCCCAAGCTCTGGATTGGCTCAGCGAATACTCCTGGCCAGGCAATGTACGTGAACTGGAAAACTGGTTAACGCGGGCGTGCCTGACTCAAGACACTCGAACCATAGCGGCACCGGGTCAAGCAATCGATGATTTTGCCTCTCACTCCTGCTTGAATGATTCTACGCCTATCGGCACTTTTCAAGATGAAAAATCCAAAGCGGTTGCCCAATTTGAGTCTAATTACATTCAAAAATTGCTTGCGCTATGTTCCGGGAATATTACTCAGGCCGCCAAGATTGCCAACAAAGATCGAAGAGCGTTTGGCAGACTGGTAAAAAAATACGGCGTTGATCGCGAGCAATTTATTGGTTGAGGCTTTATGATTCACTTTAGACTTATTTGGCAATTACCCTTCTTTTCTGTATCTCGCCAACCCTCTTTACTGTGTAAAAAATACCACAATTTAAGTCAATTAATAGTAAAACTGCAGCTGGCCGCATTTTTATCAATCTTGTTATTTTTCTACCAATTAAGTTATGGCCAAACCAGCGATCAATCAAACTTGCCCGACGAAGAAAAATCCACTCAAATCAAAAAATCCGACTGCGATAAAAAAATCATTCCCTTTAGCGATTTAATTGTTCGTCCTACGGGCGATCCCGATGCCACTTACACCATCAGTTTTGGCCGTTATATTAACGAGCAGCAGGCCAAAAACACGGCACAAGCTCTGGCCGACTTATCGGTAAAATCCGAATTAATTAAAATTCGAGACCAAGAATGCATTAGCCATTACTTAGTTTTACATGGCGAATTTGCCAACCCAAGGCGCGCGCGGCAGGAAATGTGGCGTTTACTCAGCTTTCAGGAATCGCTCTCGCCCAATAAGCTAAACGCCAGCATATTATTTAAACCAGCAGAACCTTAAAATGCCGATAAAAATTTATCCCGCACTGCGCAACCATCGCAATATGGTGCGCTTAGCTCGCACTGAGGATGCTCGCACACCTTATGCGCTGGGTACCGCTTACGGCAATTTCCAATCCATCGATATTGAAGAACGTCGCCGGCAAGTGCTCGATCAGTGGGGTATTGCCAGTCAATCTCCGCGCCGACCGGAGCCTTCCGATGTAGGCGAAATACTGCCCCGCCGCCATCAAACATCACTGTTTCATCGACTCAACGGTGATCAGCAAGATATGTTGGTACGACGCGAAGCACACTCGCTCGACCCACGGCGCGAGGGCCGTCCCGGTACCAAGCAACGCAGTCAACTAAATGCCGACACTGGCTTAAAAGTTGAAAGCTATGTAATGAAACCCAGTCCTTTTCGAAAATAGACGGTACAAAAATGCCTAAAAAACGCGCCAACTTAGTTTTTCGATCCAATGTTACCCGCGAGTCGTATAAAAAGGCGGCCAGAATGGCCAGCCGGGGAATCGGTAGCGTATTCCCATCCGACTTTAATACCATTCAAATAAAGCGCAATAAAAAAACCAGTAGCCACGCCTACACCACAAAGGTACGCCGGGGTGTTGTAAAAATCAGCTTTAACCCTAAAAAACACAAAAGCCATAATGCCGACCGGCGAATTGGTAAATTAGCGCAAACGTTCTCGCACGAAATGTTTGTTCACGCTCGCCGCGATTTAACCGCCCACAGCCAGGATGTGCCGACTGATACTGCAGACAACGATCACCGCCGCATGCATTCAGCGATGCACAGAGACAGCTTTTTACAAGCCAGTCGCGGAACGTTTAATGCTCTTGAAAACAGCACACAAAAACAAGCTTTTGCTGAGTCTTTTTCGAAAGATGTGATTAACGAGTTATCCGGCCTTGGGCTCTCTAAACACGAGAAAACCGAGCGCAAACAATGGGCTAGAGCTCGACGCGACAGCATGATCGATGCAATTACCAATCCTCAGGATCACGACTGGACCTAATTTCGCTCTCTAAGCTCTGAGATACACTTTAGCTTATTTTTTTATCTAGTAGGCTCTGATTAACCCATCCCGGTGCAGGAGGATTCTCTGAGTTAATCAGAGAATTCTCTATTTATTTTTATTTACTTCTGTTTATTTTTCGCGACAGGCAGATAGATGGAACACGTTGTTCCGTGATTAACTTGGCTGCTAATATTGAAAGATCCGCCGTGCAAGCGCGCAAACTGTTGTACTAAAGCCAGCCCTAATCCGGTTCCGCCTTTGGTGTGATTGCTCTGGCGATATTCTTTTAAGAGGTGTTCAATTTCTTCTTTGGCAATTCCACAACCGGTATCAATCACCGATAAAATATCCCAATCGCCTTCCCTTTTAAAATCGATAGTCACCGAGCCAGTGTCGGTAAATTTATGCGCATTGGATAATAAATTTAGCAGCATTTGAATGAGCCGCTGGCGATCCGCGTTCACACAGTCATTCGACTCTATGCCCTCAACCAATAGGGGAATTTGTTTATCGCTAAACATGGGTTTCATCTGTGCCATAACATCGTCGATAACCTCGGCGAGAGATACCGATTCGATTTGCAATGTCATTTCGCCGGCTTCGATTTTCGATAAATCCAACAACTCACCAATCAGCGATAGCAAGTGAGAGCTGTTCATTAAAATAATATCCAACGACTGTATATAGCGCTCTTCCACTTGACCCTGGAGTTTTTTATGCAGTCTGCGCGCATAACCGATAATGGAGGTTAAGGGTGTGCGCAACTCGTGAGACATTTTCGCCAAAAACCGCGATTTAGCTTCATTGGCTTCCTCGGCTTCTTTTCGAGACAGCTCTAGGTTCTTATTTAAAACGGTTAATTCCTCGGTGCGCTCTTTAACTCGACACTCCAACTCATCGTTTAGGTTGCGCAGTTTATGCTCCACCTCTTGTTGAGCGGTGAGGTCGTGAAAATTACACAGCAGCGTTTTTTGCTCGTTGTAGAGCGTGGGCGTTGCAAACAATCCAAATACCGAGGGTTTGGGACGATTTGAACGATGGTAGCTGAACGCGTAATCCAATAAATCACGCCCGGCGTCTAGACTTTCTTTAATGTTGGTTAGAACATTAATACTGGCCAGAAAACCACCGGGAACGGGCGTATTTTCGCTTAAACCAAACACATCGTGGGCGGCTTGGTTAAAATAAACCGGCTGATCGCGCTTCATATCCACCACCACAATGGGATTGGGTGATGAGTGAAAAATAAATTGTAAATTATCGCGCGAGGTACGAAAAGATTCTCGCAACCGGCGGTCTTCGGTAACGTCCAAGCCACTGCAGGAGACACCAATAATCTCGCCACTTTGCTCATCGCGCATGGGCTCAACGATTAATTCGAAATATTCCGATCGCTCTTTTTTGGCAGGTTCAGTGGGAATTTCTGCACGTTCGCCAACGCCGGTTTCAAGCACGCGGCGTTTTATTTCGCCCATCATGTCGGCAAGTTCTTTATTGAGAATATCCCAATCCGTTTTGCCGATTACCTGATCTTGCTCAAACCCCATGTGCGGGTTTCTGAGCCAGGTGTAGCGCAGTTCTCGATCTTGATGACAGAGCGCCATTGGGCTCATTTTAATGGCATTGTATAGATTATTTTTTTCTCGGCTCACTTCCTCAAGTTCTTGACGAAGTTGCCAAATCTCCTGTTGTTGGCGTTCTATTATTTTTTTTCTTTTGTCCAGGGGGTAATTAATCGCGATAAATTCATAACTTGAGGTAACCTCAAAACATCAATAACCGGGCAATAGCATTGCCAGGTTAAAGTGGCGTTCTAA
>CAYFFE010000131.1:0-9290 GCA_964342265.1 uncultured Cellvibrionaceae bacterium
CGGGGCGGGTGGAGAGCGCCAAAGTTGTGGAAAAGATCTCAGAAAAAACAGAGCAGCCGGGGCAAGCCCGAAGGGCAAAATATCGAATACCTAATGTTGGATAAACAGATCCACGCCTTTCCCGACAATTTTCAGACCCACATTGCCCGCTCCATGGTGTTACACAACAGTCAGGCGGTGAGCGATGGTTCGCAGCTGGAAATTATCTTTAATCCGGCCTACGAAACACTGACGTTGCATCAATTAATGGTTACACGTGACGACGAGGCAATCGACAAGCTCTCCACCAACCATATTCGCTTGTTGCAACAAGAAGAAGACCTGGCCAATGGTATTCTTAATGGCGAAGTGACCGCCGCGATTATTATTCCCAATGTGCGCCCCGGCGATAGAATCGACTACAGCTACACGCTCACCGGTAGAAACCCTATATTCGGCAACAAAATCTTTGGCATCCATCAAATGGGCTGGCAAATTGATGTGGGAGTAAATCGCCTTCGATTGCTGGTGCCTAAAAATACCCAACTCACGACCCAGGCGCGCTCGTTAAACACAAAACCCAAAATTAAAAAGCGTCGCGATTTTAAAGAATACACTTGGCAGTTGAAAGAAGTACCCGGTCGTGCCGACGAAGGTGATTACCCCGGTTGGTATAGCCCCTACCCTTACATAGAATTTACCGAATTTAAAAGTTGGCAAGAGATTGAGCAATGGGCACAAACGCTGTTTGAATCGGTTGATCAAAAATCTGAAGAACTGGAATTATTGGTTAAAGAGTTTGGCAAAAACAATTCCTCTCACACCGACTACGCGCTGCAATCCTTGCAGTTCGCCCAAGAGCAAGTGCGCTATGTGGGTTTAGAGTTGGGTGTTAATAGCCATTTGCCGCACAGCCCCAACGAAGTACTCGAAAATCGCTTTGGTGACTGCAAAGATAAATCCAATCTTTTAATGCAAATGTTAGAGCGCGGTGGCGTTGAGGCCTATCCTGCGCTGGTGTCGTACGATTATCAAGAAGGTTTTGATCGCTTTTTGCCCAGTCCCTATGTTTTCGACCATGTTATTGTAATGGCTAACGTGGATGGCAAAAAAGTATGGATGGATCCCACCCGCAGTTACCAAACAGGGCAATTACAAAATAGGGCACATTTGCCGTTTGGCAAGGCGCTGGTCATCGGGCAAGACAAAGAAAACCCTATCCAAGCCGTGGATGCATCTACGGGGCAAATTAATCAAATCAAAATAACCGAACATTTTATTGTCGACGGAGTAAATAAACCGGTTACTTTTAACGTAGAAAGCCGCTATTACGGTGCTCAAGCAGAAGATATGCGCTATAACTTTGGTTACTACACCGTGAAAGAAATGCAGCAACATTATTTAAACTATTATGCAAAAATTTATCCATCGCTTTCGTTAAAAGAAACGCTCACCTACCAAGATGATAAAGAATCCAATGTGTTTGTCTTGCGCGAATCCTACGAAGTGTCGGAGTTGTTTGATTCAGAGAATAATTTTCACGAAGGCGGGTTTTATATGGGCACTATTTATCAGTGGCTCAGCTCGCCAAAAATCGTTCAGCGAGAAACACCGTTAACCTTGGGCGGCCCGTTCGAAATTACTCAAAAGCTAATCATTGATTTTCCCGGCGAAGTGGGTTTAACCGTCGATAGCACGCCGATTGAGAAAATCTCTGATGGCGTTAAATATCTAACGCGTGTTGTTTATTTTGATGGTCGATTTGAACAAAAGTCACAGTTAAACGTCAGCAAAGCCTGGATTGAGGCCGATCAGGTGCCGCAATTTATGAAATTAAAAGAGTTTGTCAATAATGATACGGATTTCAATTTAACCTTCACCTATCCCTATTCAAAAGAAGTTTCTGAAAATGTCAACAAACTGGTAGAGGCCATTGGAGCACAATGAAAACATTAGTTTCTTTATTACTTTTCTCTTTGCTGCTAATTAGTCAATGGGGAATGGCCAGATCCAATGAGAGTGTTAAATCACCACAATGGTTGGATGCAAAAAGCTTTGGTCTTGAAATTCAGGATTTTATGAATGCTCAACAAGAGGGCTATATGCTCTCCAAAATGACCTTTGAAAAATATTTAAAAGTGCTGCCAAATTTCCCAAAAGCCTTTCAGGCAAGTGGTGGTAGTCTGGATAACTTGTTAAAAACGTTGGCTGATAAACTTAGCGTCTATAGTGAGTGGAAATTTCTTGATATAACAAAATATCAAGATAATTATCACTTGTTGTTCCGTGTGGTATCTATAGAGCAACGCTTTGATTATATGATCATTGAGGTCGGTGCTTACGATAATGAACTATTAGTACAAGATTGGTATTTTTATACAACCGAGCTGTGGGCGACTGAGGCGTTTGAGCGCGCTCAAGCATTGTGGAGCGAATACGTTCCCGAGTCCCAGCAACAGCGACGTTTGGTTACCCAATTTTTTAATTTAAACGGCGCATCGGGTATCGAAATATTTCAAAAACTCGATGAAGAGCTGCAAGCAATGCCGATTATGCAATCTCGGTTGTATTTATCACTGACTGACGACAACCTTATCGAAGGCATAAAAGTTCTATTGGATGTTGCCCCCAAAGATCGTTTTACATTTTCACGAATGGATTACTATTACGCCGTAGAAGATTACGCATCGTCTCTAAAAGCTCTAAACCAAATGCTGGATGAAGTAAGTTATGATCCTCAGTTGCAGGTGTTAAAATCTGAAATGTTGTTTTATTTGGGCAAAGAAAAAGAAGCATTGGCCGTGATTAGCGATATGATCCGTCGTCGCCCGAATGATGATGAAGTCTATTATTTTGCTTTTTCGATGCTCGCGTTTTACGAAAACTACGACCAAGCCATCTTAGCGCTTAAAGTGCTCGAACAAGATTACGGCTACGAATTTAGCAATGAAGACCTCCTCAACTCTGAGGACTTGGCCGGCATTGTCACCTCCAGCGCCTATAAACAATACCGCCAATCCGGCGGTTAACAATGCTGTCTTTTTCGTGCAGCTTGGCGTCTCAACGGCCTGCACGAAAAAGACAAAAGCCCAACTAAAATTTCCCCTGCCGGCGCAGATCCAACGTGTGTGGGTATTCGTTGGTGGGTTCTTCCACTGGTGGTGCCATGGGTCTTGGTGGCTCGTTGTTGGGGAAGAATTCTCGAATGGCGTCGTATTCTGGGCGCGGTGTAAACGGGCCTTGGGTGTGGTTGTAGTCCTCGAAGCGATTGGTGCGGCGGGTTTCGGCGGCGACGGCGTTAACCGGGTAGTCGTCGTAGGCGCGACCGCCCTGGTGGCTCACGTGATAGGTCGCGCCGCCGATGGATTGGCCGTTCCAGGTATCGATTAAATCAAACGTCAGTGGTGCATGCACGCCGATGGTGGGGTGCAGTGCCGAGGGCGGTGCCCAGGCTCGGTAGCGTACTCCGGCCACATACTCACCGTGGCGACCGGTGGGTCGCAGCGGCACTCGGCGGCCGTTACACGCCACCACGTAGCGGCTGTCGGCAAGCCCCGTGACTTTTATCTGCAAACGCTCCACCGATGAATCCACGTAGCGCGCGGTGCCGAAGCTGGCGATTTCTTCGCCCAGTACATGCCAAGGCTCAATGGCCCAGCGCAATTCCAGTTCGATGTCGTCGATTTGTACCCGACCGTAATGCGGGTAGCGGAATTCTTCAAACGGTGCCAGCCACTCCAATTGGAACGGGAAGCCGTGGCGGTTGAGGTCGTCGACCACATCGCGCATATCGGCCCAGGCGTAGTGAGGCAACATGAATTTATCGTGCAGTTCCGTACCCCAGCGCACCAGTGGTTTGCGGTACGGCTCTTTCCAGAAGCGAGCAAACAGAGAGCGAATTAACAGCGCCTGAACCAGTGCCATGTGCTCATGCGGTGGCATTTCAAAGCCACGAAATTCCAAAATTCCCTGACGGCCACTGGCGGTGCCGGGGGCGTAGAGTTTGTCGATGCAGAATTCCGCTCGGTGAGTGTTGCCGGTAATATCCACCAGCAAATTGCGCATGAGTCGATCTACCAGCCAAGGTTGAGCAACCTGGCCTTCGGGCATTTGTTGGAAGGCGATTTCCAGCTCGTAGAGCATTTCGTCGCGGCCTTCGTCCACGCGCGGTGCCTGAGAGGTAGGGCCGATGAACATGCCCGAGAACATGTACGACAACGACGGGTGGTGCTGCCAGTAGGTAACAAAACTGCGCAGAATATCGGGCCGTTGCAAAATCGGGCTTTCCGCCGGCGTGGCACCGCCCAGCGTTAAATGGTTGCCACCGCCGGTGCCGGTGTGGCGGCCGTCGACCATAAAGGCGTCGGTGCCGAGGCGGGATTTAAAGGCGTCTTCGTACAGGCTGCAGGTGTTGTACACCAAATCCTGCCAGGATTGCGATGGGTGAATGTTCACCTCGATTACACCGGGATCGGGGGTGACCAACAATTTTTGCAGTCGCGGATCGCGCGGTGGCTCGTAGCCTTCGATAACCACGGGCATTTGCAGCTCGGCGGCGGTGGTTTCGATGGCCCAAATTAAATTGAGGTAGTGTTCCAAATACTGCATGGGTGGCAGGAACAAATACAATCGGCCATCTCGTGGCTCCACACACATGGCGGTGCGCACGGTGGCGACTAAATAGCGGATGATTTCCTCGCGCTCGCCCTGGTAGTTGTGTTCGCCAAAACGCTCTTCCAATGTGGCATCGGCGCTTTCGGTCATTAACTGGCGTGGGCCCGGGCTGATGGTGCCGTATTCATCGGTGTGAATGTAGGGCGCGGTAAATTGGTTGGCTTCTTCCGCCGGCGAGAGTTCGGGTTTGAGCGGTTGGCGTTCCTCGAAGGGGTCGCGCTCCGGCTCCTGGTGCAGGCGCAGTTGTTTTTCGTCCCAGTGTGGTAGGGAGTCCAGCGGCAGTCGAAAGCCCATGGGCGAGTCGCCGGGAATCAACGCCATGTGGCCGCGTCGAAATTCCCAGCGGGTGCTCATCCAGCCGCCGTTGCCGTAATCCCAGGCCAGTGGCAGGGCGTAACCGGTGGGGGGGTTGAGGCCGCGACGCAACAATTTGGCCAGTCGCTTGCGCTCTAAGCTGTCTTTTAAGTCGACTTTGAGTGGGTCGATGTTGATGGGCAGGGTTTCTTCCTGATCCAAATAATGCAGTGTGTCTTCGAAGGCGGTTTGGATGTAGTGGGATTCCAGTCCCAAGTTTTCCACCAGCTTTTTCATAAATTGTTCGGCCTCGGCCACGCCAAAGCCGTAGTCTTTATCGACACGAGCCAGCAATTCGGGGTTGTGCCACATGGCCGCACCGTCGGTGCGCCAGAAAACGCCCAGCGCCCAGCGCGGTATTTCTTCGCCGGGATACCACTTGCCCTGGCCGTAATGCAACAGGCCGGTGGGGGCGAAGCGCTTGCGCAAGCGCAGCAGTAAATCTTTGGCCAGTCGCAGTTTATCGTCGCCTAGCGCGTCGGTATTCCATTGAGCGGATTCCATATCGTCGATGGAGACAAACGTGGGTTCGCCACCCATGGTCAGGCGCACGCCGTTTTGGTTGAGTTCTTCGTCCACTGCGGCACCCAGCGCCTGAATGGCTTGCCAGTCTTCATCGGCGTAGGGCTTGGTAACGCGCGGGTCTTCGTGAATACGAAACACCTCGTTGGAGAATTCAAACTCCACCTCGCACTTGTCGGTAGCACCGGTGATGGGTGCGGCCGAGACCGGGTGCGGTGTGCAAGCCAATGGAATGTGGCCTTCGCTGGCGAACAAACCGGACGTGGGATCAAGTCCCACCCAGCCGGCACCGGGCAGATACACTTCGCACCAGGCGTGCAAATCGGTGAAATCTTCCTCGGGGCCGGAAGGGCCATCCAGAGACGGTTTGTCTGAGGTGAGTTGCACCAAATAACCCGAGACAAAGCGCGCCGCCAAACCCAAATGACGCAGAATTTGCACCAGCAGCCAGCCGGTATCGCGACACGAGCCTTTTTTGATTTTTAGCGTTTCCTGACAGCTTTGTACGCCCGGCTCCATGCGAATGTTGTAGCCAATTTCTTGCTGCAGGCGCGCGTTGAGTGCCACTAGCCAATCGTTGGTGTTAACGGGTTTACTCGTATCAACCGTGGCCAGCCATTCCTTAAGCAGCGGGCTGTCGTGCTCTTCGGTTTCTAAATACGGGGCCAGTTCTTTTTTCAGTTGCTCGTCGTAGGTAAACGGAAATTGCTCGGCGTAGGATTCCAAGAAAAAGTCGAACGGATTGATCGCCGTCATATCGGCGATGACTTCCACCTCAAAGGCCAGCTCGCGGCTTTTTTCGGGAAAGACCAAACGTGCCTGATAATTGCCAAAAGGATCTTGTTGCCAGTTTAGGTAGTGATCTTTCGGCAACACCTTAAGCGAGTAGCCGTGAATTTTAGTGCGCGAATGGGGTGCCGGGCGTAGCCGTAAAATATGGGGTGCTATGTTTACCGCGCGATCAAATTTGTAGTGCGTTTTGTGCTGCAATTTAACGCGAATGGTCATGGGTACTCTTCCCGATTAAGTATTGTTTCGCCGGTGTAAAAACCGCGTTTAACAAAAAATAGTGGTAGCTCAATAATTGCGCTGCGCGAGAATAGGGTATGTTAATAACCCTAATTGCGGGCAAACCAAAAATCGCAAATATGGTTGTGTGCGTCGGCAATATCCAGCTGTAATTCGTTTAAGTAATTGCGCAGGTTCGCGCCCAGGTCGTCTTCTTTTTCGATTTCGAAACCGGGTACCGACACTTTAACTGGCTGTTTTCTACCAGCACTGTGTGAAAGCTTGATGGCGGCCTCGTTGATTTGCATCAGGCAGTAAGCCACTGAGCGGGGCAATTCCTCTTCCTCCAACAAAAAGCGGGCAACATCGCTGCCTTTAACCGTGGATTTAACCGCGCGGCGATAGCTCATATAAGCGCCTTGCGAGCGCAAAACGTTGCCCCAAATAATTTGCGCGGGGTTGGAGCTGGCAAACACTTCGGAGTTTTCCAGCACCACGGCACCGGCATCGAGAATGCGCGTGGTCATATCGGCGCGTTCAATGCAGCGGCCCAGCTTTAAAAATTCCCAAGCTTCATCGCGCATTAAAGTGCCGGTAAGCAGCCCGTTTAACGATTGGCTGCGCTCGATCACATCGGTTAAAAAATCGTGGCGACGGGCGCGGGCCAATGCGCCGTCGGCGTGTTTGGATACGTAAATATTCAGCTCGTTAATTTGCTCCCAAGCCGCCGGCGGAACAACGTCGCGCGTGGTGCGAAAATTTTCGCGCACATTGCGCACCGAGGAGCGCAGTGAGCCGTAGTTGTCGCTGTCGAGCAATAAAAATTTTACGACATTGCGCTCGCTTTGCACTTTGTAGCGCCTGTTAAAAAACTCATCGGCGCTGTTGAGTTTAATCAGATTAAACCAGGAAATTTCCAGCATGCCTTTGGGCAGGTCGTACAATAAATTGTCGTAAACGCTGACTAAGCGCGCGGTATTTTCGGCGCGCTCTAAATAACGGGCGGCCCAATAGAGGCGTTCGGCAACTCTCGCTAACATGTTACTTGGCCTCCGTGTCGACGATCCAGGTGTCTTTACTGCCACCACCCTGGGATGAATTGACCACCAGCGATCCTTTAACCATGGCCACCCGCGTTAATCCGCCAGTGGTAACGTAAAGATCGCGGCTTTGCAAAATAAACGGTCGCAAATCCAAATGCCGGGGCTCTAATGTGCCGCCGTCTACCAATGTGGGCGCGGTCGACAACGCCAGCGTGGGTTGGGCAATGTAATTGCGGGGATTTTTCTTAATCAGTTGTACAAATTTTTCCTGATCTTTTTTGGTGGAGTGCGGCCCCACCAACATACCGTAACCGCCGGATTCGTTGGCGGGCTTAACCACCAATTTTTCGATGTTGTCGATGACGTACTCGCGCTCGTCGGCGTTGTCGCACAGGTAGGTGGGCACGTTGGGAATTAACGGTTTTTCGGATAAATAGTATTCGATGATTTTGGGCACATAGGCGTAAATGACTTTATCGTCGGCCACGCCGGCACCGGGTGCGTTGGCCAGAGCCACATTACCTTTTTGCCAAGCGCGCATTAAGCCGGGCACACCGAGCATGGAATCTTTATGAAATACTTCCGGGTCGATGAACATATCGTCGATGCGCCGATAAATAACATCCACACGTTCGCGCCCTTTAATGGTGCGCATGTACACGCAATCGTCTTCGCCAACGATTAAATCGGAACCTTCCACCAGCTCAGCGCCCATTTGCTGAGCCAAAAAAGCGTGCTCAAAATAGGCAGAATTGTAAATGCCGGGAGTCAGTACCACGATCTCGGGTTGTTTTACCTTGCGCGGCGACAGCGCGGCCAGCATATCGAACAGCCGTGAGGGGTAATCGTCCACGGGGAGCACGTCTTCACGGCCAAAAATTTCGGGCAATACGCGTTTGGTTATGGCGCGATTTTCCAACATGTACGACACACCCGAAGGCACGCGCAGGTTATCTTCGAGCACGTACATTTGGCCGTCATGGTCGCGCACCAAATCGGAGCCACAGATGTGGGCCCACACACCAAAAGCGGGCTTAACGCCGACGCACTCGGGGCGGAAATTTTTGGAATTCTCGATTAGGTAAGCCGGCACAATACCGTCTTTTATGATTTTTTGATCGTGGTAGAGATCGTTAATAAAAAGATTTAACGCTCTTAAACGCTGCTTTAAGCCCGCCGCCACCTGATCCCACTCTTTGGCGGGAATAATGCGCGGAATAATATCGAATGGCCAGGCGCGATCGATGTTGCCTTCGTCGGTGTACACCGTAAAACTCACACCCATATCCTGCACGGTGGCGTCGGCCAGTTTGCGCCTTTGTTGCAGTTCGCTGGAGCCCAGTTTGGCGAGGTAGTTGGCAAGTCGTTTGGCGGGTTGGCGAGGGTTGCCGCGATTATTAATCAGCTCGTCGTAAAATCCTTCGCTTTTATAGGACTTCCATTGAAATCTCATAAGAGAGCCTTGCTCCTGTCGTTTTTTTGTTATCGATCACTCTTTGGTGATTTTAGAAACGTGCGAGTGATGGATCGTTTAGCTGCTGTTGGATAGTAACAACACCGCGACACGGATTAAAACGTTTAGCCGTTGCGGCTGGCAAAAAATGCATAACCATCCAAGTGTAGCTCACTGCGATTAAAAAAATAAGAATAAAATAATGCAAAATAAAAAGAATATTATCATTGTTGGTACAGGTGAAATAGGTATGTCTA